>JBLHLE010000062.1:0-13442 GCA_047620805.1 Pirellulaceae bacterium | reverse complement strand
CGCTTCGACAAAAAGCGCTTAGCAATGAAGATCGAGATGCAGTGGGAGAAACCAGCGGATGAGACGATCTTCTTCTACCCAATTAGAAACGTAGCTTATTCTTTCACTCGACGCAGTTCAAAATAGTGCTCGACCCGAACACTTTTCGCGACGACCCCAGCATAATCACTACAGCTCATTTGGTTCGTAACCCCATTCCCCAATTACGCCTGCAATTACGCCTGCAATTTGGTCTGCAATTACGGCGAGCTGCGTAGGCGATGGCAGGTGTCTGTATTGCCGGATCAAATCGAACACGGCTTCGGATCGAGTTATTTCGACTAGTTGCAACAACCTCGTTTGCTGCCACGGTTCTTCGAGATCGGGAACAAACCGCGCCGCTAGTACGCAGTAATCATCATGCACCCTACCGAAACCCTGGTCGCTCGGACTATAACCGATACTATCGAAATCCCGAAATTCCAGACCTCCAAAGAAGCAAATGAAAGTTGGCGAGTAACGAGAGATGCGTCCCGAAGATTTTTTGACTCGGATCAATGCCGAACCCGAAGACTACCTCGCCCGCATGACATACGCAGATTGGTTGTCGGATCGGGGTGATCCGCGGGGCGAGTTCATTCATTTACAGTGCGGCCTGGAATCACTGCAATACACGGCATGCAAGACTCCCCTAAGACTTCGAATTCAGAGTCTCTGGCGGAACTTCAGCGAAAGCTGGACAAAAGAACTCCGTGAGTATGGTGTTGAGTCTGTTCTGTTTCGTGGCGGCTTCCCGTTTCATGTTCAAATCGATGGCGATGCATTTCTTAAACACGGCCCAAACCTGCTCAATCAATTCGCGACCATTCAAAGCGTCGAGCTGACGCGCGCTGTTCCTCGATATACCGAAATCTCGCAACTGCCCCAACTGACGCGGCTGACTTCGCTGGCAATAGAAAGCACTTATCGCCACGTCGACTTCGCGACCCAATTCTATCGTCTATTGAACTCGCCCCACTTTTCAAATCTCCGCCGACTAGAAATCGGGCCCAAGCTACTCGATCGCGATGGATTCCAAGTTCTCATTAATAGCGACGCTTTAGCGGAACTCAAACATCTCGACATTTCATCCAATGTTGTGAGCGTCAATATCGCTCGGCAATTTGCGGCCGCCCTCGACCCGTGCCGACTCGAATCGCTGAACATGTCGTTCTGTAAGTTAGATGCCGAGTCATTAGTTGAGTTGGGAGCGTGTCGGCTTTTGGAAAATGTCCGCAACTTGGATCTGTCCCACAACGAAATCGACAGCGATGGATTTGCCGCGTTCACCCGCGCGGCATACCCACACTCCATCGAACGGCTGCGAATTAACGGCCGACACACTTCCCACCGACTGGACGATCGGTCAGTCGACTACATGGCCAGCAACGAAATGTTCAAGGAGTTGCGCTGCCTCGACTTGTCGTCGCAGAATTTGACAAGACAGGCTGCTGCGGCAATGAGCAACGCGGACTTCGTCTTCAATCTCGAATGGCTCGACCTCAGTTACAATACTCTCCGCGAACAGGGCGTCAAACGCCTTTCGTCACTTCCCTTTGGTGAGCTGCGGGTGCTGAATCTGAAACGAGTCGATTGCGGGGAAATAGGCGCTACGAGTCTCGCGTCATCGCGTTGGTTAACTCAACTCGAATTTCTAAACTTGGCCGATAATAGGATCGGCGCGGCCGGCGCTCAGGCTCTTAGCATTTCGCCGATTGTATCCAACGTCCACACACTTCACCTCGGCGGCAATCTCTTCCAAGACGAAGGTGTAGAATACTTATCCTCCTCGCCATACCTAGATCGAATTCGAGTCCTCGGATTGAACAACATTGCGATTGGTTCACCCGCGATTCGAGCGATTGCGCAGTCGGCGCGTTTTCAGAATCTCGAAGTCTTGGATCTATCGAATAATCTCATTTCATCGGGAGCGCTTTCGGCGATTGCTGGTTCTCACCGATTGCCATCATTGATCGCCCTCGACTTACGCGATAATTACGCAGGGCCCGCTGCAATTCACGAGCTCTTGCAGTCGACGAACCTCCGCTCCGAAATCGAGATTCGCTGGGAACAGGACCACGATCACGACGTCAACGATAACGACTCCGCAAGCTTCCTCGATTGAGTTCGCCGCACTGCAGCGAACTTTCAATAGGTCTAAATCTAGGCGCTTCGCCAGCTGTTCCCGCTTTGGAGGCACCAAATATTGTATTTGGGCCAGTCGAGGTTTAGCATGATGAGTTGAAAGAAGGAGAAATCACTCATGTTAAATGTGATCGGCAGAGGTTCTGCGCAAACGTGCAGCGGCGTAACGCGACGCGAGTTGTTGCAGGTTGGCTCTTTGGGCGCGATGGGATTGTCCCTACCTCAATACCTGGCAGCGAAGGAACAGGGCCTAGTCAAACCGGACCACGATGACCGCGCGGCCATCATGATCTTCAATCTGGGCGCGCCAAGTCACATCGACACTTTCGATATGAAGCCGGACGCGCCTGCGGAAATTCGCGGGCCGTTTAATCCAATCGCGACCGCATCGAGCGACATCATGTTGTCCGAGATTCTTCCGCATCACGCCAAGATCGCGGACAAATTTTCGCTCGTCCGTTCTTGTTACCACACGGGCGCGGCAGTTCACGATGCGGGCTGGCAGATGATGCAGACCGGTCGTTTGTTTGCCGGCGGAGTAAACACTCCGCACGTTGGCGCGGCGGTGCAGTATCTGCGCGGTCGCAAAACAGACCTACCAGCTCACGTTCTGCTCCCAGAACCGATGGGGCGTGGCGGAGGTAATATGCCCAACGGCCAAGCTGGTGGCTTTCTCGGAAAAGCGAACGACCCATTCGCCTTGATGGCCGATCCAGCGAAAGCCAACTTCGAGGTTCCCGATCTACTGCCGCCGCAAGAAATTGGCGAAATCAGACTCGACCGCCGACGAAAAATGCGCGACATCGTCGACAACACAGTGAAACACTTCGAGTCCACTGAAAACGCCAAGTTGCTGGATAACAACTTCAACGCAGCCTATCGCTTGATGACTAGCCCGCAGGCTCGCCAAGCGTTCGACTTATCGAAAGAATCTACCAAGGTTCGACATCGCTACGGTATGAATCGTTTTGGACAATGTTGTCTACTGGCGCGACGACTCATCGAAGCGGGCGTGCGGTTTGTAACGATCAACACATTCCTAACAGTCTTCGACGAAATCACCTGGGACATTCACGGATCCAAACCATTCACATCGATCGAAGGCATGAAGAATATTGTCGCGCCGATGTACGACCAAGCGTACAGCGCGCTTATCGAAGATCTCGACCAGCGCGGAATGTTGGATAAGACAATGGTCTGCAACGTCGCCGAATTTGGACGAACACCGCGAGTGAATCCGGCAGGTGGTAGAGACCACTGGCCGCAATGTTTCACCTGCTACTTCGCCGGTGGAGGTGTCAAGGGCGGCCAAGTTGTCGGCGCCAGTGACCCCATTGGCGGCGTCCCAGCCGATCGACCCACGGGTCCCGCCGAAGTGGTTGCCACAGTTTTCCACAGCCTCGGGTTCGATCTAGAAACACACCTTCCTGGCCCCGCCGGCCGACCATTTCCTTTGGTCGATTTCGGCAAATATGAAATCAAGGAACTGTTCTAGTTTTAGGCTTTGGGGGCCTTACGGCTAACCGTAGTTGTCCGATTACTTGCGCTGTTCAGGAATTCAGTCGCTGCGATTTTCGCAGCAGAGTTCTGAGCATCTTTTAACTATCTCAGGAGATTCCAACATGATCGCGTTGGGAAGCTATATTCGTTTGCAGCTGACGGTGTCGTTGAAAAACGCATTGAAAACCGCACCAAGATACACTTTGAAAAACGCGCCAAGAAACGGGCTCCAGGTCGCGCTTGCGTTGACCTGCTGTTTGAGCGTTTTGTTTGGTACTGCGGCTTTGTCGACTGCATTCGGCGACGGAATCTCTGTATTGCCAGGACAGCTGAAGCTTCAAGGTCCACAAGCGACGCATCGGTTGCTGGTGCTGAGTATGCGGGATGGTGATTTCGCGGGACAAGTTTCCGAAGGTGTGAAATGGCAATCCAGCAATGAAGCAGTGGTCAAAATTCAAAGTAACGAGGCGATTCCTGTGGGTAATGGGACCGCTACCGTGACTGCCCTCGTTGGCAACCAATCCGCGTCCACGACGGTCGAGGTTTCCGACATGGACGTCGATCACCAATGGAGTTTCCGCAGTCACGTTCAAGCTGTGCTGACGAAACATGGTTGCAACTCAGGAGCCTGCCACGGTACACTCGCGGGTAAAGGCGGATTCAAACTATCTCTCCGCGGATACGATACAACGCGCGACTATCATACGATCACAAAACAAGCGCGCGGTCGCCGCGTGGAATTGAATGACCCTGGTCGGAGCCTGTTATTGGCAAAACCTTCGGGTGCGATTCCGCATAAAGGTGGCGTGCGATTCGAAGTGGATTCAAAGTCCTATCGAGTTCTCGCTGACTGGATCGTCAACGGAGCTCCCGCACCCAACGACAAAGATGCGTCGCTATTGCGTATCGAAGTGCTGCCAGAACGATCCGTGCTGAAACGCGACGATCAACAGCAGATACTAGTTCGTGCACATTACTCCGACGGCCGGATTGAAGACGTCACGCAGTGGGCGAAGTTCAACTCTTCCGACGAATCGGTTTGCCGCGTCGACGAGCAGGGCAAAGTTGACGTGATCGGATTCGGAGAGGGCGCAATCACCGCTTGGTTCGCCTCAAAGATTGTCATCGCGCGAATTACGTCGCCGTACGAAAACATAGTCGACGACGAGGTCTTTGAGCAATCGCCGAAAAGAAACTTCATCGACGAGCTGGTTTCGAAACAACTCCGTCGCCTCAATCTCCCGCCGTCGCCGCGCTCTACCGACGCCGAGTTTATTCGGCGCGCCTACATCGACACAATCGGAACACTTCCAACTGCCGATGAAGTCACGGAGTTTCTCGGTGACCAAACAAACGATAAACGCGACAAGCTAATCGAACAACTGTTATCGCGAAAAGAATTTGTCGACTTCTGGGCCTATAAATGGTCCGATGTGCTGACGATTGACGGCACGCGTCTTCGGCCAGACGCGGTGAAAGCCTTCTATCAATGGGTCCGCCAGCGGGTCGAAAACAATACGCCGTGGGACCACTTCGTTCGCCAGGTACTGACGGCCAAAGGTAGCAGTCTCGAAAACGGTGCCACGAATTTCTACGCGCTCCACCAAGACCCCGAGAACATGACAGAGAACGCCTGCCAAGCGTTTCTCGGTTTGTCGATTGCGTGCGCCAAGTGCCACAATCATCCACTGGAAAAATGGACTAACGACCAATACTACGCGATGGCCAACATGTTCTCTCGCGTGAGAGCCAAGGGTTGGGGAGGCGATCCGAGAAATGGGGATGGTAAGCGAACCGTTTATGTTGTCAACCACGGTGAACTCGTTCAACCACTGACGGGAAAGCCGCAACCGCCGACACCTTTGGACGGAAAAGCGATTGAGTTCACCGACCCAACTGATCGTCGCGAATACCTGGCGGACTGGATGACGTCGCGCGACAATCCCTATTTCAGTCGATCGATCGCAAACCGAGTGTGGGCCAACTTTTTCGGTGTTGGGCTCGTTGAATCCATCGACGACATGCGCGATTCCAATCCGTGCAGTAACGACGAACTGCTGCACGCTATCGCCGATCATCTCGCCGACAACAAATTCGACCTCAAATCGCTAATGAAATCGATCCTGCAGTCGGAGACTTACCAACGCAGCAGCCTGCCGATCGCTGCCAACAAAAATGAAACTCGTTTCTATTCCCGCTACTATCCCAGACGCCTGATGGCCGAAGTGTTGTTAGATGCTATCTCGCAAGTGACAGACGTCCCGACGACCTTTGACGAAGTTCTGTTCCCCGGTTCCGATCGCAAAAAAACAGACTTCTATCCCAAAGGAACTCGCGCCATCCAGCTCTATGATTCCGCGGTGTCTTCGTACTTCCTGAAAACTTTCGGACGCAACCAGCGACGGATAACCTGCGAATGTGAACGCTCCGATGAGCCGACAATGGTTCAGGTGCTGCATATCTCCAACGGCAAAACGATCAACGACAAGCTGACGGCGAAAGAGAATAGAGTCGAGGAGTTTCTCAAGGAGAAACTCGGCGAAGAGGAGATGATTCGACGTGTATATCTCTGCGCTCTGTCACGTCTGCCAACGGACGCTGAACGAAAACAGCTGCTGGCCACCATGGAAGGGGCCCCCCAGGAAGAGAAACGCGTCGTCGTCGAGGATCTCTTTTGGGCCGTGATGAGCAGCCGCGAATTCTTGTTCAATCACTGACCCGATCGCTGAACGACGTATCTCTCCGTAAGTTGCACTTCCCCTCATTCCAAATGTTTGTTCCATGATGATTCAAAATACATTCCGCTCGATTCTGGTATCACTCTGCTTGTTCGCGTTAGTATCGGTTGCGGTCGTCGGTCGAGCCGACGAACCTTCGGGCGCGGCCGACTACGTTAAAGATGTCGCGCCAATTTTCAAAAAGCACTGCGCGTCGTGTCACAACGAAGAGGACCGCGAAGGTGACCTTTCAGTGGAGACTTTTGCCAAATTGCAGAACGGTGGCGAACATGGCCCCGCGCTATTGGCTGGCGAACCAAATTCGAGTCGCCTGATTCGCTTGATCACCGGACAAGCCAAACCTCTGATGCCACCCGAGGAAAACGACCGACTGACCAAGCCTGAGATCGAAACATTAAAGAGTTGGATTGCTGCCGGAGCGAAGGGACCGGCGGGCGCTGAGCCCGACAGAACAAAACTACTCACTCCGACTATCAAACCGAATGGGAAATCACGGCCCAGCGTTACCGCTCTCGCATGGTCCCCCGACGGCGAGAAGTTGGCAATCGCGCGTTTCAAGCATGTAACAATTCGCGCCGGGAAAAAGGAGCTGGTGTTAACAGAGCTCGATGGCAAAGTCAACGACATCTCATTCTCCGGGGATAGCAAGCGATTGCTCACGGCGACTGGCATCGCGGGACTGTTTGGTCGCGCCACTATTTGGGACGCGGAAACGGGTGCCAAACTTCATGAATTTACAGGCCACCGAGATACCCTGTACGCGGCGGCTTTGGACCCCTCGGGTTCGCTCGTCGCGACCGCCAGCTATGACCGCAAGATTATCCTTTGGGAAATTGTGTCTGGCAAAGCGATTCGCGAAATGACGGGCCATAATGGTGCAATTTATGATCTTGCGTTTAGCCCTGACGGAAAAGTGCTCGCCAGTGCCGCGGGAGACGAAACTGTCAAACTTTGGCAGGTCGAGACGGGCCTACGCCTCGATACTCTCGGCCAACCACTCGACGAACAATACGTCGTGAAATTCTCGCCCGACGGCAAATACATCATCGCCGGTGGCGCCGACAATCGAATTCGCGTTTGGAGGTTCCTGTCGCGAGAGAATCCGCGAATCAACCCGCTGGTCTATTCCAGATTTGCTCACGACGGACCGATCGTCGGGCTTGAGTTTGCCCGCGATGGAAAATCTCTGATCTCTGTATCCGACGATCGAACGATGAAACAATGGGAAACGAAGACGTTTACTCAACAAGTTGCTTTTGAACGGCAATCGGACGTCGTGGCAACCTTGGCAGTTTCGCCAATTCGCGATCAATTCACCGTTGGACGCATGGATGGTAGCCTCGCAGACTACCCGATCAGCAAGATTGCAGGATCGAGTGACTCCGCGAATCAACATCAGCCGACACAGACGGGAGACGTGCAATCCGGCACACCCAAGGAAGTCGCCGAAACGGAACCCAACAATGTTCCCGCTGAGGCAAAACTGCTCGACCTTCCCGCGATAATTAAAGGCAAGATCGCTGCTGCAGATGGTATTGATGAGGATCATTTCCGCTTCGCTGCCAAGCGAGGTGAGCAGATCATGGTGGAAGTAAATGCCGCGAGAAGTAAATCGAAACTCGATTCTCGAATCGAAGTCCTAGACGCAGACGGCAATCCAATCGAGCGCGTTTTGCTCAGAGCGGTTCGCGATTCCTACTTTACTTTCCGCGGGAAAGACTCGACCACTAGCGACGATTTTCGCGTTCACAACTGGGAAGAAATGGAGCTCAACGAGTATCTCTACGCGAACGGTGAAGTCGTAAAACTTTGGCTATACCCGCGGGGCCCCGATTCCGGGTTCAAAGTCTATCCAGGGCAGGGTAGTCGCTACACCTATCTCGATACGACCGCTTTAGCTCATGCGTTGCACTCCCCAGTCTACGTTGTGGAACCGCATCCACCGGGAACGGAATTCATTCCTAACGGCTTGCCGGTCTTCCCCATCCACTTTGAAAATGACGACGACAGCCGCCGCAACTGGGGTTCCGATTCGCGTCTGACGTTTACCGCCCCTACCGACGGTGAATTCATCGTCCGACTAGTCGACGTTCGAGGAGAGCAAGGCGACGCCTACCACTATTCGATGACCGTTCGACAACGGGCACCCGATTTCAAAGTTTCACTAGTAGGTGCCAACCCCAGTGTGAACGCTGGAAGCGGTCGAGAGTTTACCGTCAGTGCAACCAGAACAGACGACTTCGATGGCGAGATTCGCGTCGATATTGAAAACCTGCCCCCGGGTTTTCACGCGACGACACCAGTCATCATTGAAGCGGGGCAAATTGAGGCGAAAGGCGTGATTTACGCAGATGCGGACGCAGCCGCGCCGACGGCCGAGAATTCCAAGACTTCTAAAATTGTCGCGACCGCAACGATCTGGGGCGAAGCGCGAACGAAGGACGTCGACAATCTCGGTGAAATCAAGTTGGCGGAGAAAGCCAAACTAACGGCATTCATTCTTCCCGCCGTCGGCGAACCAGCCAACGATGGCAAACCCGTTGAGTTGGTCATTGCTCCCGGCGAAACCATTTCCGCGCGAGTTCGCGTGAATCGAGACGGGTTCAAAGGACAGGTGTCGTTTGGCAACGCCGATGCGGGCCGAAACTTGGCACATGGAATCTACGTCGACAATATCGGACTCAGCGGCCTACTGGTACTGGACGATGCCTCGGAACGAACCTTCTTCATCACGGCAGCGAAATGGGTTCCAGAGTCGACGCGACTCTTCCATTTGCTTGCCCGCGTCGAGGGAAATCAAGCGACTATTCCGGTAATCGTTCGCGTTCGCAAACCGGAAGGCCAGTAGTGCTTGTTTAGACAAGGCAACTTTAACATTGTGTTGGTACCTGAAACGCTCGATAATGAATCTGATTGTCGATTTCTCAGAGATTCATTCCGATAAAGCATCATGCCTGTTTCATCGCCTCGAAAAACCGCGCTTGCCCGTCTAGCTGCCGTTACGTTCTTCATGGCGTTCAGTGCTGCGTTCTTCGCTGCGTTCTTCGCTGCGGAGCGGAACGGATTCGCCGACGAGGGCGAAGGGCTACAACTATATCAGCAGCGCGTCGAACCGTTGTTGCGAAAGAATTGCTTCTCTTGCCACAGCCACGATGCGAAGAAAAGCAAAGGCGGTTTGGTCGTCGATCTCCGATCCGCTCTGCTCAAGGGTGGTGAATCTGGCCCCGCCATTGTGCCGGGCAAGCCCGACAAGAGTCTGTTGATTAGCGCCGTGATGTACGACGAACTGAAAATGCCACCCAAGGGTAAGCTGGGCAACGATGACATTGAGCTTCTGAAAAAGTGGATTGAGTTAGGCGCGCCTGTCGCTGCGAGCAAACTCTCGTCGACCGTTCCACGAGATGTAACCGGCGGCGTGGCCGATCAACTTTGGTCGCTGCTACCAATCCGCCGGCCACTGCCACCCGAGGTTTCCAATCGCGATTGGCCTCTCGGCGAGATCGATCGATTCGTCCTGAAACGACTCGAACAAGCCGAACTCGATCCAGTCGCTTCGGCAGACAAACGGACACTTCTCCGGCGAATTTACTTCGATCTAATTGGCCTGCCACCAACTCCTGAGGAAATGGATGCCTTTCTTTCGGACAATTCCCCCAACGCATATGACAATGTTGTCGACGATTTACTCAACTCGCAACATTTTGGGGAGCGCTGGGGACGACATTGGATGGACGTTATTCGCTACGCTGACTCCGTCGGTGGCGGTGCCAACATGGTCTTCGACAATGCCTGGAAATACCGCGATTGGATAATCAAATCGCTGAACCAAGATATGCCCTACGACCAGTTCCTAATGAAGCAAATCGCTGGGGATCTACTCCCAGCAGAAGACGACAAGCAGAAGACCGATCAAATTATCGCCACCGGATTCTTTGCAATCGGTCGTAAAGAGCTGCCAGAATACGATAAAGACAAGTTACGAATGGACGTGATCGACGAACAACTCGATACGCTTGGAAAGTCGATGTTGGGTTTATCGCTGGGTTGTGCTCGTTGCCACGATCATAAATTCGACCCGATAACGACCATGGAATATTACGCACTAGCGGGGATACTGGAGAGCACTGAAGTTGTATCGCCACCGACCGGTGGCCCAATATCAACCTGGGTGACTGTTAACTTGCCCGATAAATCTGGTTCGGCTATCGCAGTTCGCGAAGCAAAAAACGTTGTCGATGCACAGATCAGGATTCGAGGTGAAGAAAACAATCGCGGCGAGAAAGTCGTTCGCGGATTCCTAAATGCTCTTCCGCACACATCGCCTCCACCGTCCAAGACGTCGAGTGGACGTCTGGAATTGGGGCAATGGGTTGCGGCTGCCGACAATCCACTCACGTCTCGCGTGATGGTCAATCGGATTTGGTTGTGGTTGATGGGAAAAGGACTCGTCACAACGCCCGACAACTTTGGCGTCCGCGGTCAACTCCCAACTCATCCGCTGTTACTCGATTCGTTGGCGTCAAAGTTTATCGACGACGACTGGTCGGTGAAGAAGATGGTCCGACGAATCGTACTTTCGCGGACGTATCAACTTAGCAGTCGCGTCGACGACGATTCTGTCAAACGGGATCCGGAGAATTCTCTCTATTGGCGGCATCCTCGAAAGCGATTGCAGGCCGAGATTATTAGGGACGCCATGCTCGCCGCTTCCGGTCAAATCGACCGCACACAATTCGGCAAGACGTTGACTTTCGGGGGCCGGTTGGACGAGGGCAAAGAGAAAAAACTAAACTCCGATCCGTGGCGGCGGCGGAGCGTTTACCTTCCGCAGTACCGGGAGGATAAGCAAGTCGACATTATGATGGCTTTCGATGGACCTCATCCCTCGATGGTCACTGGACAACGCGCCCGTACGACTGTCCCGACGCAAGCTCTCTATTTGCTCAATAGTCCGTTCGTAATGGAACAAGCGACGGCGATGGCAGATCGCCTGTTGTCGGCTAAGGACATTGACGATGGTGAGCGAATTACGCTTGCTTATCGGATTGCGGTCGGCCGGCCACCAACGGAAAAAGAGCTTGAACAAGACCGCGATTTTTTGAAGCAAATTGAGAGTGCGGCAGCGGTTGCTGCGTCCACAACTGATGCAGCGGACAATCGCCGACAAGCTTGGATGAGTCTGTGTCATACAATCCTAATTAGCAACGAATTCTTGTTCGTGGAGTAAGCTGTGGCCATGCGACGCCTACTGGAAATCCCGTTCTCTCGCCGCGAAATGTTACGCGATGCTGCGTGTGGATTCGGCGGTTTGGCGCTGGCCGGACTAGCCGCGCAGACGGCATCGACGGAACGCTCGGCATCGACGGAACGCTCGGCATCGACGGAACGCTCGGCCAATCCGCTGGTAGCTCGGCCAGGCCATTTTCCCGCAAAAGCGAAGCGAGTTATTTTTCTTTGTATGGCCGGTGGCCCATCCCAAATGGACACATTTGACTACAAGCCTAAGCTGCAAAAAGACCACGGCAAACCAATGCCGGGCGGCATTCCTGATCTTCAGAAAAAGATCGGGCGACAACTTCAGAACTTGCAAGGCTCCCCGTTTAAATGGAAACAACACGGACAGTCTGGGGCGTGGGTCTCCGAACTGCTGCCCAATCTCGCAACGCACGTTGACAATCTATGCTTCTTGAAAGGGATGCATACCGATGGATTCGATCACGGCACGGCGATTTTGCGTTTGCACACCGGCGAGGACAAGTTGGTTCGACCTTCGATGGGATCGTGGGTGACGTACGGTCTCGGAACAGAAAACGAAAACCTTCCCGGTTTCGTTGCGTTGAGTCCTGTGGATCGAGCTGCGGGGACGCGAGGATACGGAAGTGCCTTCCTACCGTCCGTTTATCAAGGGACTCGCATCGGTCACGAAACGCGACCATTTTCAGAGGCGACTATTCGGCACCTGGTGAATTCAAAGCTACCCCCCGCTTTGCAACAGCTGCACTTACAGCGATTGGCTCAGCGCAACATAGAACACCTTCGCTCGTCTCAGGACGATGCCGAGTTGGAGGGAATGATCGAGTCATTCGAGTTGGCCTACCGTATGCAACAAGATGTTCCTAAATTGCTCGACTTCCGCGATGAAAGCGACCAGACTCTGCAATCGTATGGCATCGGCGAAAAGCAGACGGACGACTTCGGTCGCAAATGTCTGATGGCGCGGCGACTCGTAGAATCAGGCGTCCGCTTCATTCAAGTGACTCACGCCTATAAGGATAGTAAGACAAGTAACTGGGACCAGCACGGGTTCCTCGTCGAAGGCTTAACGACGAATTGCAAGCAAGTCGACTTGCCTATTGCAGGGCTGCTGTCCGACCTGAAACAGCGAGGGCTATTGGACGATACGCTGGTTTGGTGGGGAGGCGAATTCGGCCGGACGCCTGTGAATGAAGGGCGCGCCGGCGGCAAGGTCGGTCGCGACCACAACCCGCTGGCATTCACTCATTGGCTAGCCGGCGGTGGAGTTAAGTCGGGCTTTAGCTACGGTGAGACCGACGATTATGGATACTATGCCACCGAGGACCGAGTGCACATGCACGACCTACACGCCACAGTACTGCACCTACTCGGACTCGACCACGAACGGTTGACGTATCGTTACGCAGGCCGCGACTTTAGACTTACCGACGTTTACGGTCGAGTGGTCAAAGAAATCGTAGCGTGAGGGAACGGGTGACTTTCGATTTATCGACTGCCCAAAACAAACTGAGAAGGGGAGGTAACACTTTCATCTCGCCTTACTTATTGCCTTTGTCTGCCTTTTCCTCACCTTTCGGGTTCCTCACTTTTGGGTTCCTCCAGGCTAGCCCGGATTATTCATGAGTAGAACTTAGCTCATTGCAAGTCGTTTGTGGACATGAGTTTGTCGCCAACTGTCCCAAAACACGGCGCAATAGTAACCCGACGCGTAAGCGAGGAAACTCGCCGGATTTCCTCGCTTACGCGTCGGGTTACGAATAATCCGGCCTAGCGTGGTTTTGCACT
>JBLHLE010000061.1:0-13555 GCA_047620805.1 Pirellulaceae bacterium | reverse complement strand
GATTTGCACTGGTTCGATTTGCACTGGTTCGATTTGCACTGGTTCGATTTGCACTGGTTCGATTTGCACTGGTTCGATTTGCACTGGTTCGATTTGCACTGGCGAACTCGTTGTCACTCAGCGTTACATACGCATCCGCGGCCAAGCGCCCAAATCGTTGCAGCGTCTGACTTTGCTAGCAAAAACTTGCCGAAGGCGTCATTATCGCCGCCGATGGACCTAGATTTCTAATCGATCTAGCGTCTCATGTCAATATCTTAACCTTATGTATGTCAATAGCTTAGGCACTACCGCTGAACCGCTTCCGGCTATTTTTCAAATATCTAGTTGTCAAAAATGCTAATAAGCTCTATTATTTGGTGGATGATCGGTCACAGCGATGACGACCGTTCGCTTAGAAGCACTAGGCAATCACAAGGATACACAGATTTGAGCGATCAGTTCGTCACTTCCGACACGACTATTTTGGATATCCTTCGCAAGTGCGAATCGCTGTCCATTGGTCAGATGTCAGAGGCGATGAGCGTCACGGCTACGGCTGTGCGACAACGATTAACTCGTTTGATGGCTCAAGGTTATATAGAACGCTACGAAAGTCGAGCGGGACGGGGACGACCGAGTCACCGGTATCGTTTGACTGACAAAGGGCGACGAAAGACAGGCGAAAACTTCGCCGATCTGGCGATTGCTCTGTGGCAAGAGATTCGATCAGTTGCGGATCCAGCGATCCGACGCGGTATGTTCCAACGTATCTCCAGTCGGATGGCTGAGATGTACGGAGACCAGATTGAGGGAGACACGTTGGACGAGCGAATGGGGTCGTTGGCGCGCATTTTTCAGGATCGCAACATTTCCCTGGAAGTCGATTTCGACGGGAAATTACCGGTTTTGAAGGCTCATGCCTGTCCGTACCCGGAGCTGGCGGAGCAAGATAGAACGATCTGTGCGATGGAAAGAATGATGTTTTCCGAGGTACTTGGAGCCGAATTACGGCTGAACGAGTGTCGCTTGGATGGCGAAGATTGTTGCACTTTTAGTTTAGCCGACGGTTCATCCGATAGTTTGTCGGATGGTTTATCGGATAGTTTATCGGAGCGAACCACGCCCGACGCCTAGTCGGAATGGGTGTGGATCGATTATCCTATGAGGTTTGTCCGACACGGCTTACGAAGGCCGTCGGGTTAGCCACAATGTTACACGAAGTTCGGTTGGAACCCTGCTATGACACAGCCATGGATTGAAGCACGTATCGAAGAGAACGTGATCACCACCACTGTAGAACAAGCCATTAACTGGGCGCGTCAGTCCAGTATTTGGCCGATGACTTTTGGCCTCGCCTGCTGTGCTATCGAAATGATGGCCGCTGGTGCTAGTCGCTATGACTTGGATCGTTTCGGCGCGGGTGCATTCCGAGCGACTCCACGACAAGCTGACTTGATGATTGTGGCCGGTACAGTGACGTACAAAATGGCGAGTCGCGTCCGCCGACTTTACAACCTGATGCCCGATCCGAAGTTCGTGATCGCGATGGGTGCTTGCACCGTTGGTGGCGGCCCGTATTTCAAGTGGGGATATCACGTGGTTAAGGGAGTCGACTTAGTCGTTCCCGTCGACGTCTACGTGCCTGGCTGCCCGCCTCGCCCAGAAGCACTTCTGGAAGGGCTAATGCGAATCCAAGACAAAATTAAGGGCCACAAAATCGCCAAGCGTAAATCGGCGGATGGCTCGGGGAAGTTTCTGGCCAAAGGCGTCAAGGTCGACGACGAGTTGCCGGTACCCCACCACACCGGATATGTCGACGCACCTGCCGACCAAGATCCGCTGTTCGACCACCAAAAAATCACTGGTTAGCACTTGGCTCACCGCCACAGTCGCAAACCTAAACACTGATTGCAAAACAGTCGTCCCAGACAAAGGACGATTTCGACAGGGCAATCAAGTGGACCGCTACCGGTATGTCATTAGAAGGGTTTAGAGAACGACCAATGAACGACACACTTAAAATCATCGATCTGCACGTTTCCGTTGAAGGCAAGCCAATCCTGTGCGGCGTGAACTTGGAAATGACACGCGGCGAGACCCACGCTCTGATGGGACCAAACGGTTCGGGCAAGAGCACGTTGGGACTGGCCATCACGGGTCATCCGAAATACGAAATCACGTCGGGTCGCATCGAACTCAATGGTGAAGACGTAACCGCGATGTCTCCCGACAAACGAGCTCGGGCCGGTATCTTCATGGCGTTTCAACGCCCCGTTGCGATTCCGGGTGTCAAGATGGCGGACTTTCTTCGCCATGCCGCTACCAATGTTCGCAACCCGGAACGTACCGAAGGCGAAGACTTGATGCCGATGAAAGAGTTTCGCAAAGAGTTGCGAGCAAAAATGGCGCAACTAAAAGTCGATCCCGAATTCGCTCGGCGGTACGTCAACGACGGCTTCTCCGGTGGCGAAATGAAGCGCGCAGAAATTCTGCAGCTCGCTATGCTACAACCGAAGTTTGCGATCCTCGATGAAACGGATAGCGGACTGGATGCCGACGCGGTTCGCTTGGCTAGTGAGAGTATTGCCGAGATCGGTGGTGAAGAGATGGGCCTGCTCATCATTACTCACCACGACAAGCTGCTCGAACACAATCCTCCGCAATTCACTCACGTCATGCTGGGCGGCCGCATTGTGGAAACGGGTGGCATGGAATTGGCTGATGAACTGCATTCCCAAGGATACGACCGCATTCGCAAAACTTACCCCGAAGCGGATGCCCAGAATCACGCCCTGCAAGACAAAGAAGAAGCGCACGGCGTTAGCTAAACCAACCGTTCTTGACATCACTTCATACGTGGTTGAACTACATAGTACAAGGTTGACTTAAACGATGGCAACAGACATCAGCACCGGCAATTCGAGCGAAGAAATTGGCGAAATCAACAAGTATGATTTCCACACAGATTCCAAGCCCGTGTTCAAAGCCGAAAAAGGCGTGAACGCTGAAATCGTCAAGCAGATTTCCGACATGAAGGACGAACCGCAATGGATGCGGGATTTCCGTCTCAGGTCGCTGGAGATCTTCGAGTCGAAGCCGATGCCCAAGTGGGGTGGTGCGATCGATATCGACTTCAAAGATATCTACTATTACCTCAAGCCGACCGATAAACAGGGACGCAGCTGGGACGATGTCCCCGACGAAATCAAAGAGACCTTCGAGAAGCTAGGGATCCCCGAAGCGGAACGAAAGTTCCTCTCCGGCGTGAAAGCCCAATTTGAGAGCGAAGTTGTCTACGGCTCCTTGAAGGAAGACCTCGCCGAAAAAGGTGTCATCTTCACCGACACGGACACGGCCATTAAGGAATACCCCGACTTGGTGAGAGAGTATTTCGCCACCATCATTCCACCCGAAGACAACAAATTCGCGGCGTTAAACTCTGCGGTCTGGTCCGGCGGTTCGTTTATCTACGTTCCCAAAGGAGTCAAGATCGACTTCCCGCTGCAAGCTTACTTCCGCATCAATGCGGAGAACATGGGCCAGTTCGAGCGAACATTGATCATCGTCGACGAAGGTGCACAAGTACATTATGTCGAAGGTTGCACCGCTCCGATGTACAGCACCGAAAGTTTGCACTCCGCAGTCGTCGAAGTCGTCGTGAAGAAGAACGCTCGCTGCCGCTACACGACCATCCAAAACTGGGCTAACAACATCTATAACCTCGTTACCAAACGAGCGATGGCCTACCAGGATGCGACGATGGAATGGGTCGATGGCAACCTCGGCAGCCGACTGACAATGAAATACCCATCCGTTTACATGATGGAACCCGGCGCTCGCGGCGAGATTCTCTCGATCGCTTTCTCCAGCAAAGGCCAACATCAAGACGCCGGTGCAAAACTCGTCCACTGTGCCCCTAACACCACCGGACAGATCATCTCCAAGTCGATCTCGAAAGGTGGCGGGCGAAGTAGCTACCGCGGTCTAGTCAAGGTCGAAAAAGGCGCCGTTAACTCGAAGTGTAGCGTTGTCTGCGACGCCTTGATCCTCGACGCCGAAAGCCGCAGCGATACCTATCCCTACCTGGAGATCGGTGAACAAGACGTTTCCGTCGGACACGAGGCAAGCGTTTCGCGAATCGGTGAAGAGCAACTGTTCTACCTCACCAGCCGCGGCCTAACGGAAGCCGAAGCCAGCACGATGATCGTCAACGGATTTATCGAACCGCTGGTCAAAGAACTGCCCATGGAATACGCCGTTGAAATGAACCGTTTGATCCAATTGCAAATGGAAGGCTCCGTTGGCTAGACTCCGTTGTTGGCTAGACTCCGTTGGCTAGGCTGACAGCCGGACCATAAAGCAGATCGCATATTCAACACATTGCTCGGCGAACCGCCGAGCAATAGTTTTTACTTACAGTAGGTCTTACCCCATGACTCAGGCTATGACTCAGCTTGGATTCACTCAAGAAGCTTTCGATTCGCTGCTGCAAACTCGCGACGAGCCCGATTGGCTGCAACAAATTCGTCGCCAGAGTTGGCAGAAGTTTCAAGAACTCGATTGGCCCGCGCGAAATGCCGAAGAGTGGATTCGCACCGACATTCGCATGTTCAAGCTCGACAAGTTCAACTTGCCACTCGAAGCAAATTCAATCGACGACATGCCGACCGGTCTGTTGTGCGATGGCGTTGAACTCGGTGGTCAATCCATCTCGCTCGACAGTCACTCCACTCGCAGTGAGATTTCGGCGGACTTGGCCAGCAAAGGTGTGCTGTTCGGCAGCCTCGCCGAATTGGTCAAAACACACGGCGATACACTGCGGCCTCATATCGAACGCGCCATCGTCGCTCGCGACACGGACAAATTCTCGGCGCTGAATGCAGCCTGCTGGACCGGCGGACACATACTTTACGTGCCCCGCGGAGTTGTCGTCAAAGAGCCAATCCACGCTCTCTCCGTTCTTTCCAACGGTGGCGTCGACCTCGGAAAAATTCTCGTCATCCTGGAAGACGGCGCGGAAGCAACCCTGCTTACCGAAACCGAAAGCGAATCGGAGACGGCCGAAGGTATGCACTGCGGATCAATCGAAATCGTTATCGGCAACGACGCTCATTTGCGGTACGTCAGCCTGCAAAACTGGAGTCAGCGAGTGTGGCACTTCGCCCACCAGAAGGCGATCGTCGGCCGCGATTCAACATTGCAGTGGACCATGGCAGCCATGGGCTCCCGATTGGCCAAAGTCAATCAACACGTCTCCCTGGCAGGTGACGGCGCACAATGCCAAGTGAATGGGGTTCTCTTCACTGAAGGCAAACAACACTTGTCGTATCACACGCTGCAACATCACGAAAACCCGAGTTGTCGCAGTGACTTCCTCTACAAAGCCGCGCTGCAAGACAAGTCGCGAACCGTTTGGCGGGGTATGATCAAAGTCGATCCAACCGCTCAAAAAACGGATGGCTATCAACGCAACGACAATCTCCTGCTCTCCGATTCAGCTCGAGCCGACTCGATCCCGGGACTCGAAATCGAAGCCGACGACGTGCGTTGCACACACGGTTCGACTACCGGCCGCGTCGACGATGAACTGATCTTCTACGCCATGTGCCGTGGATTCACTCGTAAGGAAGCCATTCGTGCAATCGTAATTGGCTTCTTCCAACAGATCTTCGACCGCATCACTATCGATAGCGTTCGGGACGCATTGGGACACGCAATCGCTCGACGAATTCGCGAGTACGAATAAACACGAACAAGCGTTCTGTCGCGGCAACAGTGTCAAAATTATCTCACCGAAAGGTCATGGACGACATGGCTGAGTTCATTAAAGTGGCGAAAGTCACAGATATTCCCGATCCTGGCAAACAAATGCTTGAACTAGACGACCGTTTGGTCGTACTATTTCATGTAGGTGGCGTGTTCCACTGCGTTGATGATGTTTGCACACACGACGGCGGACCGCTTGGCGACGGCGAACTTTCCGACGATACCATCGCCTGTCCAAGGCATGGCGCGAAATTCGACATTAAGACCGGCGAAGCTTTGACGATGCCTGCCACCGAAAACACGGTCGTCCACCAAGTCAAAATTGACGGCGACCACGTGCTGATCCAGATCAACGACGAGTGATCCCGTCGTTCAGTTGTGAAAGTTTCAAAATAGCGAGGACTAATGATGGCTGTCACCGAAGATCATGTCAGAGAAGAATTGAAGAAGGTCATCGACCCCGAACTGTTTGTGAATATCGTCGACTTAGGCCTAATCTACGTTGTCGAACTGGAAGAAACAGAAGAGGGTCCGGTTAACGTCAAGATCGAAATGACATTGACCAGCCCGATGTGCCCAGCCGGCCCGCAACTGGTTGGCAATAGCAAGCAAGTCGTCGGTGCAATTGAAGAAGTCGGCGAAGTGGAGGTCAAAGTGGTCATGGACCCACAATGGACTCCAGACCTAATGACCGAAGACGCCCGCGATCAACTCGGCATCTTCTAAGTCGAAAGCCTCATCCGACGTGCGGATTTTCTTCTATGAGTTCATCACGGGCGGCGGAATGTTTTCGCTGCCCGACTCTCCAGCTCCCACTGGGTCCCTTCTGCGCGAGGGCTTGGCGATGCGCAATGCGTTCGCCGCCGACTTGGTCGGCGCGGGCCACCATGTCACGCTGCTGCACGACGGCCGATTACCCTTCTCAGCGTTGACGCGAAAAAAGTCGCCAGAGAACAGTGCCAACTTCATTTCCGTCGCCTCATCGCAGCAAGAACTGGATCGACTGACTGCGGCTGCCTCACAAGCAGATCTCAGCATAGTGTTGGCGCCCGAGTTCGACTCGCTTCTCTTACAAAGATTCGATTGGTGTGCGGAAACAGGAACTCAGATCCTCGGCCGCCGAGCCTTCATCGAAATCGCTTCCAATAAGAACCTCACCGCCGACTGGCTCGCGTCCGCCGCTGTTCCGGTTGTCAGTGGAGTCGCGCTCAGTGGAGTCGCGCTCAGTGGAGTCGCGCTCAGTGGAGTCGCGCTCAGTGGAGCCGCGCTCAGTGGAATTCCCGGCGAATCATCGTTCACAGCGGCGTCCGTTCCCGGCGACTTTGAATTTCCCGCAGTGCTGAAACCCGCCGACGGAGCAGGCTCGCTGGACACTTCTTTGGTCGCGGATATGAACGAGCTGCTGCAGCGCGTGACTGGGTCAAACAGACCTTGGCGACTGGAACGATTTCAGCCTGGATTCGCTTGCAGCGTTGCCGTCATCGGTGGTCCCAACCAGCAACGGGCATTGACTGCCGCATCCCAAAAGATAAACTCTGCGGACTTTACCTATTCGGGTGGAAAGATCCCCCTTCCGAACGAGCTTAATCAGCGGGCGACCGATTTGGCCGTCCGCGCCGTACGCGCCATGGGGGGCACGCGAGGTTATACTGGAATCGATCTGATCTTGAGTGACGCCGGCGATTTTGTGGTCGACGTCAATCCGCGTTTGACTACATCTTACGTGGCGCTGAGACATGCTTATCGGCAGAACCTGGCCAGTGCGATATTGGAGATCGGGCTTGGAGGCGAGTCGGAGTTGTCGCGAACAGATAACGAGATAGAATTCGACGCCAGCGGCCGCGTAGACGTTCGTTCTAGCGGATAAGCGACGCGGCAAAGGAACCAAGGAGCACTCCGAGACGTCGAACTAAGCAGATGCCTCGGAATAGAAACGCACGCTGGAATAGACACGCACGCTGAAATAGACACGCACGCTGAAATAGACACGCACGTTGGAATTGTCAGAGAAGCGTCGCCACAGCCAGCCCTTTTCGAGTGCGGTTGAGCAAGTGAATCGTCGGCGCGACGGGAACGGAGCAAAACAGAGAATGTTGTGGCTTGCATTGGATATTGGCGGAGCCAATTTAAAGGTTTCAGACGGCAAGAGTTATGCGGACGCCACGGTTTTTCCATTGTGGAAAAACCCCGAGGGGTTAGCGCAGGAAATACGCAAATTGATAGCGGAAGCACCGGTCACCGAACGACTAATCGTTACGATGACGGGCGAACTTGCAGATTGCTTCAACTCGAAGGAAGAGGGCGTCAACTTCATTCTGGACGCGGTTGAAGAGGCGGCGGCCGGTCGTCACACGCGCTGCTATCTAAGCGACGGTCGCTCCGTAACATTCCAGGTCGCTCGACGCATGCCGCAACTTGCTGCCGCGTCGAACTGGCACGCCTTGGCGCGATTTGCCGGTTTGCTCGTCAAGACCGGACCGGCTCTCTCACTCGACATCGGCTCGACAACCTGCGACATTATTCCATTGCAGGACGGAGTGCCTACAACCAAGGCCACTACTGATACCGAGCGACTGATCGCCGGACAACTTCTCTACACCGGTATCGAACGCAGTCCTGTTTGCGCGGTGGTGAGCCAAGTGCCGTACCGCGGACACACAGTGAATGTTGCACAAGAGTATTTTACCACCATGCTGGACGCTTACATCATTCTCGGGGATTTGCCCGAGAACACTGCGAACAAGCACACTGCGGATGGACGCGAAGCAACCAAAGCTGGGGCGCGGAATCGGCTAGGCAAACTCGTTTGTGCGGACGGCGAAGAGTTCAATCATCGAGACGCCGTGACGATCGCCACAGCTGCATCGCAAGCGCAAGTAGAGTTACTGAAAACACAGATCGGGCTCGTCGTCGATACCATGTCCGAGGTCCCCGAATCGATCGTCGTCAGCGGACACGGCGACTTTCTAGCCATCAAAGCACTGAAGGCTTTGCAATACTCCGGCAGAGTGATCCTGCTGAGTCGAGAAGCAGGTGCGATTGCATCTCGCTGTGCAACTGCGTACGCCCTTGCAATGTTGATGAACGAGGCGAGCTGATGGTCGCTGACGACGTCAAGGTTCGGGTCGTAAAAGTCGGCGGCAGTCTGCTCGACTGGGATCAGTTGCCGACGCGTCTGAACTCCTACCTAGCGCGAGATAGATCCATCCACCAAGTCCTCATCGCCGGTGGCGGCGGTCTAGTAGAAGTGATTCGCGATGCCGACAAACGATATCGGATCGGCGAGGAGAAATCGCATTGGATGTGTATTGAACTGCTTTCAACTACCGCCAAGATTCTCCATTCGATCGTCGAATCGGCAACATGGAGCGATACCCTTGGTGGTGTCATGGAGGGCTTGGAAGGGGCGCCACGAGTATGGGTTGTCGATACGAGTAGAATTCTGCAGCAGGAAGAACCAACCTGCAACAAACCGTTGCCGCACGGCTGGCACATCACGACAGACTCCATCGCCGCTCGCTTCGCCGAATTGCTTGGCGGCGAACTGGTGTTGCTGAAGTCAGCAACATGCCCCCAACATTCGTCGTACAAACAGCTGGCTGAAGCTGGTTATGTCGACGACTTTTTCCCCGAGATTGCCACGCGAGTTAGGACCGTGCGGTTCGAAAACCTGCGACCCTAACTTATCGCCCCCTAACTTATCGACCTCGTCAAAGTCGCCCCCGTCAAAGTCGCCCCCGTCAAAGTCGCCCCCGCAGGACGACAATACTAATGCTCACACTTCCTCTATGAGAGCGAGGACGCCGGGGCATTATGGAGCCCGACACACTGTCTTCCAGATCGGCAGTCTGCGCTTGTCACCTTTTCGCAATTCAGATTGGCTGAACGAAGGCACCGCAACAGCTAGGCTATTGGCTTGGCGTCTTTCGATTCAAAATCCCCCGGATCGCACTCTGTCCTGTTCTCATCGCCCCTACCGATAAACTGCACGGCGGGCCAACGTTGCCACGTACTGCCGTCTTCGCTCGTCCAGATCACAAGGAAATTTTCATCGTCGTTTCCAGTGTGGTTGTCGCGCGCACAAGGAACAACGTGATCAGTGCCTTCGTCGGCCGGGTCACTTTCAATGAAACGGTAATGATGCGAACTGGGATTTTGAAAGTCTCCGCAAACACCTATGGCGGCGTTGGAATCGGGGACGAGCGGTGCGTCGGTCGGGTCCCGGTAAACGAATGCTCGCGCGAAATTAGGCTGATTGCCTCCATTCAATCGTCCGACGACACAAATGCATCCACCGAAGTTGAGCACTGCGGCCTTTTCGTCCAACGCTGCAGCGGGACAACCTCCCTGACGAAAATTTGTAGGCTGACCTGCCTGAGGTTCGAAAACAACATTGGTTGACTTTGGGATTTGCGTACTCATACTTAAACTCACTTTCCAGAAAATAGTAAAACACTCGTTATTTGAAGTTAGGGAATGACCCCCTTCACCCAAGTAATGTGGCTGTTTCGAAAGATCCCGTCCGCTCCGTTTACATAGATCCCGAAGTTGCCCGTATAACTTGCGCCCGCGACTTTCTTTTCGATCACATGCCCGCAAAGACCTGTTAAAGACTGGCCTCGCCAGCGCACTTCGGCCAATTTATCGCGGTCCACTCGAATCTCCAATTGATGTTCTTCCCACTGCCTGACAGGGACTTCGACTGAAGCAACGCTCGTCATTTCGTGAACGATTTCTCCGTGAGCGTCAACGTGAGCATTCACAACGTTTCGCCAAACGACCAGCGGGAATTCTCCCCGGGTACGTCGGAAGTTCGGACGAAAATCCAGCAACTGATATTTCCATTGCGGCGTTTCGTTGGGCTGGAAAATTCGTTCGAAACCCCAAAAAATGCCGATATTGCCTTTCCATTCGTTCTGGTAGATATCCACAGCGAATCGATACGGACGTTCGCTCATTTGCCCCAAGGAGGAAAGCGCCAGGCCTTTGCTAATCACTGAAACCTGTTTTAGCGGTGCGGCAAACGCCTGACTGGAAAACGTGTCATCGGGCCAAATCAACTTTCTAGGCTCCGCGTTTAAAAGCGAGTATTGCACTTGCGGTTCAATTTTCGTCGGATCTAGTTGCTCGAAAGTGGGGAGCGATACTACCGGCTCCGGTTCATGCATTTCGTTTGGGTCCGTTAGCGGCGAATCCGTCGTTCTTGGCTCACTTTCCGCATTGTTACTGTTCGTGCTGATGCCGGAATGGACGCCTAGTGGCGAGGAATTTGGGGGATTGGAATTCCATACCGCAAGCGCCGCCGTGCCGACCACGGCGATTATCACTAACATTACAGTAACCGCGGCGGCTGGCTTGTTCCGCGACGCAGCACGGGCAGTCCGCTCGGAGAAAGTCTCTTGCGATCCATGCGCCGTGCTAACGGCGGTGCTTGAGTCGTCCTCGCATTTCGTTTTTCCCAGTGTCGAAACCTCATGTCCCTGAGAATATTCTCCAATCGCCAGGGCCACGTCAGCAGGACTCGCGTATCGATCGCTAGGACTCTTGGCCAACATACGATCAATACATCGCGCAAGTGCGTTTGGGATGTCGTTGCGGTAATTCTGAACCGACGTTGGCTGGGCCTGCAAATGCCCAAGCATCTTTTGATGTGGTGAATCGTAGTCAGGTCCGCTGAAGGGCACCGTGCCGGTGAGCAGTTTGTATAGAGTGCAACCCAAGGAGTAGATGTCGGCGCGAATATCGACTTTGGAGACGTGGCCAATTTGTTCCGGTGCCATGTATGCCACCGTGCCCATTATGTTCTGGCTACCCGTCAACTCTTCGCGCGATTCGTCTGCGTTCAAGAGACGCGCTAGACCAAGGTCAAGAATCTTGACTTGTCCGCTTTCAGTAAGAAAAAGATTAGATGGCTTGATATCGCGATGGACCAATCCCCGCTCATCGATGACTGCCAGTCCCAACGCCGCCTGACGAATGATTTCGCAGGCGTCCGCGACGGACAACGGGCCGCGAGCCCGCGCTACCCGCGCCACGTCAATCCCCGGTGCGTATTCCATCACCAGAAAGTGCCATCCATCCGCTTCACCAGCGTCGGTCGCGGAAGCAACATACGGACTGTTGATCTTGCCGATCGCCTCCATCTCTCGATAGAAGCGGGCGAGATAAAGCTGGTTGCCGCCGCGATCGGCTGGCAACAGTTTCAGGACGACGTCTCGCTTTAGGTTGACATGCCAAGCCCGGTAAACCACTCCCATGCCCCCTTCACCTAGCTTCGCGATCAACTCATACTGGCCAATCTTTCGCGGGACTGCTGACTTGCCCGTTCCGATTGGATTGTCGATAGCCCCGACGCGCCTCGGCACATGTAGGAGATTATGGGCTGCTGATTCCAGGCGAGCCAATCCATCTTCACGCAAGTGCTCCCAAGCGGGACTCGCCGCGCAGAGTACTGCTAGTTTCGAACTCGCGGATTCCAGCGACTCCATTACGGATTGACAACTCCAGCACTCCGATAGATGTTTGCTAGTAGACGCGATTTCTGGCTCGGACAGCCGACCGGACAGGAAAGCTTTGAGTTGCTCAGAATCTGGGCATCCGCGTCTATGTTCGGTGTGCTTTACCTTCACGGCCCATCCTATGTCGCAATTTAAAACGCCCTCTGGTCTACTCCAAGTCCATTTCGATTACGTTAGCGAATTCCTCCCGCAGCCGGTGAAGAATGCGTGATCGTGCATTGTAAACCACGTCGCGTGTAGTCCCCAACTCTTGAGCGACTTCGCTCGCCCGTTGTTGGTCAACTGCGGTTCGCAGGAAGGCTCTCCAATGAATTTCGCTAAACTCACTTTGAATCATCTCCAACGCTCGCCTATGCAGGAACTGCAATTCCTCCGAAAGTGCTAAGTCCTGAGTCTCGTTTTCTGCGGCAGCCAATTGCTGTAGACATTCGTAGGCATCGCTGCCGCCTTGAGCAGCGTGTCCCTTTTGCTTCACACGCCAGAAGTCAACGATCTTACTGCGAGTAATGATACGCAGCCAGCCGCGAAAACTACCGCGCCTTTCATCGTGCTGAAATTTAGCCAGGTTCAACGCAACGGACCGGAACACATCTTGCCCAACGTCAGTAGCATCTGCTTCCTGGAGTCCATTCCCCCGGCACCAACCATAGATCAGCGGACTGTAAAGATGCACAATTCGACACCAAGCATCTTGGTCGCTGGCCCGCGCTCGTTCCAACAGGCTACTGGATGTTCGACTCGTAGTCGGTTCCAGATTCTTGTCGCTATTATTAGAAACGGAAGCGTCTGTCATGAAATTTCACAAGCTCCAGAAGGAGGGTATGTTTATCGCATACTTTCTTAGTCGTGTCCAGTAATGCCCCCTACAACTGCGTGCGACACACAGCCTTTGTTACGGACGCCGTCCCGAATTTGGTCTTAATTCCAAAGCACAAAACTATCACATCCCGACAGGTCGCGGACTGAAATCCAATGAAAGCACAATCCGTATTCGCCATTCTACCAAACACTAAGATCCGCATTCCCAAAATACCACTGCACTGCTCCCACTAGTGGCGGCACGATCAACGCGGTTACGCCCAACCAGTGAGCCCAGTCGTACTTTCTGAAATTCGCCAGATCGAAAAGTGAAAAGATGACAGCCAACGCCAGTGCGGCCAGCATCACGAAAAACGCGACGGCATAGAACGTCTCGAACTGATCGATGATCTTCGCGTATCCGAATATCGTAGACAACTCGAAGAAAGGCGGCAGAGCGGCTAGCCACAATATTCCGCTCGTGGCAATCC
>JBLHLE010000060.1:0-13568 GCA_047620805.1 Pirellulaceae bacterium | reverse complement strand
CAGAACATGGACAGCTCGAGGAACAGTGAAGGTGATTTCCATTACATCGATGCCACCCTGGAGGAGAGCCTGGGCAACATCGACCAGCCTTTCGCTGCGATCGGCTCGAATGACGGCCACGATACCGCCACTAATGACGCGATTGAGTTGCGATTGTTTATCTTGCATATTCTCTGAACCATTGGGGAGGCAGGGACGTAACTAGATCTGAGCAATGAACGCTATACGAAACGGACTTCGTATCTTCTTCAGGGAAATGGCCTGTGAGTTAAGTGAGGTTGCCCAGCATGGCTGGCAAACTCCATTAAGTTCGCCAAATCTGGCTAACTTCGCTCGCTAGGGGCCGAAATTAGGCCGGTGCTGCATCAGCCTAGCGCGGCATTGCTAGAGTGTCAACTGTGGCGAATCCCGACAGTCTGCGTGATCAGACTGAGCGGAAGCCCCATGTGTCCGATCTTTGTATTCCATTCACTTACCAAACGCAAAGCCAACGGCCAGCACGAGTTAAGGAATACGGATTACGGATTCTGGACTTAGTGAGCACTTTTTGCATAATATCCGGGAGATATGTATCAGGCAATATGTCACGATTGCACTTCGCTTTTGACATCGCTTCCTGTGGTCAACCGAATAAACGCTCACTAGTCGAAACGCCCGTGTCATTTTCCCAATTCCTACAAACTACGGAAGCCCAACTTGTGCTTGGGATCGCTATACTTTGTGCAATGATCTCGGTTGGATACCGCATCGCGATAAGCTATCGCGATCAAATCAATGACGACCGGCCAAGCGTTAGTGACACGATGACCAATTTCCACGAAATGCTTGAGGAAGGTGACATTGAGGACTCTGAATACCGAACAATAAAGACAGTGCTGGGAGAAAAACTCAAGACCGAGTTAAACGATGACAATGAAGAGGGTTAACCGGAAGAGCGGCATGGATAAGCGTTCATGATGTGTCCGGTTCTGACGATCCCTTCGAGTTATTTTCTTCGATGGCCTGGGAGGCCAAAAGCACTTCTTGGAAAGAATGATTTTAAAGCTCGACGATAGCGGTCAAGGATGCACCCCGCAGGCCTGATGTAACGGTCTGCACGAGCGACACCTGGGATTGTTTCTAGACGACTTTGTTTAGCGGCCGACGATGGCCGACTGGACGGGGGAATCGGAAATCCGAAAGGAGCAAGCATGCCCGCTGGAAAAGAAGTGGGGGGGGGACGACGAGGCGGTACTACTAAAAAGAACGCCTTCTGTTCCTTCTGTAGAAAAAGTTATCGCGATGTGGGACCTTTAGTTGAGGGCCCCGGCGATGTTTATATTTGTGGCGAGTGTATCGACCTTTGCCAGTCGATTTTGGAACAAGAGCAAAAACGTCGAGGATCCTCGAAGCAGTTGTTCAGTGAGATTCCTACTCCTCGCAGTATAGTTAACCAAATGGACCAATATGTGATCGGTCAAGGCAGTGCCAAAAAGGTACTCGCCGTGGCGGTTCACAACCATTACAAGCGGCTCTCTTTGGGATGGGAAGGTTCAAATGTTGAAGTCGAGAAGTCGAATATTCTTCTTGTCGGCCCAACAGGATCCGGAAAAACGTTGTTGGCAAGAACTTTGGCACGTGTGCTGAATGTTCCTTTTGCCATCGGTGATGCGACAACCTTGACGGAAGCAGGTTATGTCGGCGAAGACGTCGAAAATTTGTTACTCAAGCTGTTGCATTCTGCGGACTTCGATCTAGAAGCTGCTCAACGCGGCGTTCTCTATATCGATGAGATCGACAAGATTGGAAAGACCAGTCAGAACGTGTCGATCACTCGCGACGTCTCCGGTGAAGGTGTTCAACAAGCTTTGTTGAAGATGTTGGAAGGAACTGTTGCTAATGTTCCACCGCAAGGTGGCCGTAAGCATCCCGAACAACATTACATTCAGATGGACACGACGAACATTCTCTTTATCTGTGGTGGTACATTTGTTGGTATTGAAGACATCATTCGCAAACGCCTCGGCACGCGAACGTTGGGTTTCGGGCAACAGCAAGAAGCAACTGGGCTAGCGGCAGACGCCGATCTCGCTGAATTGCTGCCACAACTTCGCACCGACGACATCCTGGAATACGGTTTGATCCCCGAACTCGTGGGTCGACTACCCGTTTGCACAGCACTAACGCCGTTGGACGAATCAGGACTCATTAAAGTTCTCACAGAGCCAAAGAACGCTTTGATAAAGCAGTACGAGACGTTGTTCGAGATGGAAAACAGCCACCTTGAATTCACCGAAGGTGCCCTGCAGGCAATCGCTCACCTAGCTCTCAAGAAGGGCACTGGTGCTCGTGGCCTCCGTAGCATCATCGAAGAAGCCATGTTGGATATCATGTACGAACTGCCAGACCAAGAGGAAGGCGAGACGTATCGTATCGACGAAGATGTGATATCTGGTCGTAACAAGCTTTTTGAGTTCCCCGAACCGAAGTCAAAAAGTGCCTAGACATTGACTGGATTGAGATAAGCCCGCAGTTTCACAACTGCGGGCTTTTTTTCGTATCAAAACCGCGATTCTTTCTCCCGCGTCCAAGTCCTCACTTGCGGCCAAACTCGCATTGTCGCCGTTACCAATCTATACTGACGCGGTCGGATTTCACGTTGGCCGGTCTCATAAGTTGGGTTTTCGAATGCTGCCACGCTTCTTCTTATCGCTCGCCGTTTTCGTTTTGTTTTGTAGCGGAACACAAGCTGCAGAAATAACATGGACTGGAAAAGCCGACGATGAGCAGTGGGCAAATGCTGCGAACTGGAATCCAAAACAGATTCCGGGCAGCGGCGATTCTGCGATTCTTCCCGCCGTTGGTAGCGATACCACGATCGAGATGGTGGGACGCCAACAGATCGCGCACCTGCTTCTCAACCCCACTGACAAGAGGCGTTACACGCTTAGCGGCGGCCCGCTAGTCATTGAAAAAGATGGCTCCGTCGTGTTAAAGAAGATGGACTCCGTCGGCTTTAAGGAGCAGGCCAAGCAGACGCTTGCCTGCGACGTTGAGTTTCTTGGCGACGCGACATTGGCCAATCACAATCACTTCTATCTCGGCGGTGAATCGCTCGTCATCTCGGGAAAGATTCACGGCTCCGGTACACTCACTTTCGACGGTCACAAAACGGGCACAATCGACTTTGCGGCGGATAGCTCGAAAACACTGCTTGGCAAGCTGATAATTCGTTCGGGCCGTCTGCTAACTCATTCGCCTGGAAGTTTTGGTTCCGACTCGCAGCCCACCATTTTGGACGGTGGCCAGATCTTCATCATTCGCAATACGTCGACGGAGCCGATTACGGTCAGCAAAGATTCCGTAATTACCAGTGGAATATCCAACGGTCCCCACACTGGACGACTTCAGATCGATGATGGCGTGACGTTGCAGGTCGATAACGGCGGAGGGAATCCAACGAGGCTCCACGGAGACATCGTCGGGGCAGGGCGGATAAACATCACCAACGGAGGCACGACACTCGGCGGTGGGCAAGCAAATTCGCTTGCGGCTGGCTGGATGATTGGTTCGGGAAATCCGCGGCTGAATGTCACGTCGCTCGCAAAGCCCACAGGGGTCGATGCCATTTCCAGTGAATTAACTCTGACGACACACGCGAAGTTGGAGTGGGAAAACGACAACCAGATCGCCGACGCCGTAAATGTCGTTGTCGATCCCAAGTCGCAGTCCGTCGAACTACGGCTAAAAGGGCACAGCGAAAATCTTGGCATTCTGTTTCTGAATGGCGACGCGAGTATCGATGTTACACAGGCCGGTAGAATTCGTTTTTACGACAGTAGCGGCGCAAACTGGGACTCAAGTAAGCAGTTAATCATCAACGGCTTCGATGCGGCGGCTTCTACCGTTCGTTTTGGAAGCGACACCGGCGGTCTTACGCCGTCGCAATTGCAGACAATTGGGTTTCGCAACCCAAAGGGCAGAAAACCAGGAGTCTATCGCGCCTCGATTGACCAAGATGGCAATCTAAAACCCGCAATGAATGTCGTCGAGCCGCTTGATTCGCCTTTCGATATGTCGGATTCTGCCAAGCAGAAACGGTCGCTCTCATTTAACATCGCAGGCCGCGCCAAACTCACCTCCGCGAAGATCCCCGACGGAAAACGAATCTCGTTCTTTGGGGATTCGATCACTTGGCAAAACGGATTTATTTCGCTAATTGAAAAGGCGCTGCCAACGACGGCCAAGGATGTGAAGCTACTCAACCACGGAATCAACGGCGGCGGCGTGCTCTCAGTTCGCGATGGAGTCGAAAAGGCCGCCTACATCGACTCCGGCAACAAGGATGGCAACAAGGATGGCAACAAGGATGGCAACAAGGATGGCAAACAAGGATGGCAACAAGGATGGCAAACAAGAATCGTTCGCCAAGGTTATCCAGAACGACAAGGCAGATGTGGCCGTGGTGTACATCGGTATCAACGATGTTTGGTGGCGAAAGACAAGTCCGCAAGACTTTGAACAGGCACTAGTCGACCTGCACAAAGCTGCAGCCGCCAACGGAACGAAACTAATCTTCACGACGCTCGCCGTTTACAGAGAGCGCCCCGATGGCTCCAACGAAAAAGACAAACTCTGCGATCAGTTCGCCGAGTTAACCCGCAAGGTGGCTCGCCAACAGAGCGTACCACTCGTCGATCTTCGCACTGCGTTCGTTAACTATTTGAAGAATCACAATGTTGAATTGAGAGTTAACGGCGACATCGAATTCGCGAACATGGGTATTTTGACTGGCGATGGCGTTCATCCGAACCAAAAAGGAAATGAACTAATCGCGGATCTGATTGCCAACGAACTAGCCGAAACGCTCACTCAGTAGCATCAAGGTCAGAGCAATGTGTAGGCAGCTCTGACCGCTCTGATCTTCCCGGACGCTCTGATCTTCCCGGACGCTCTGATCTTCCCGGACGCTCTGATCTTCCCGGACGCTCTGCGCTGGGAAGGTGACTCTACTCATTGTCGTCGATGAAATGAGTCGTTTCGGGCGTTTCGTCCGCCGTTTTGTCCCCCCGCTTTTTCTTGGGGATCTTGCGAATGCCAGCGGACTCGAGCTCTTTTAATAGCGACTCGTAGTTGTCTAAGCATAGGTTCATCGAGTTTTGCAATTTGCCGAAGTCTTTACCTTGCTCTTTCTGAGCGTGGAAGATGGGCACCATCCAGTTGTGCATCAGCTCAAATTGCGACTTGAGAACATTGAGGATCGTGCGGGGAACTTTGTGCTGTACGGTGATCTTTCTTTCAATGAGTTTGTCTAACTCTTTGGCCGACGGTGCACTAGATGATGCGAGTGGCGTTAAGTCGTCGAGTCCGCCGCCGGGGTTCACCAGCTGCGCTTCGACAGGCCCGTCGCTCGCTGTAGGCAGTGCTGGGGCTGGCGCAATCGTAGCGATTTCTTTTAGTTGAGCCGCAAGATCTTTGAAAGCCTCTTCCGAAATACCGCCGGATAACGCTTCTCGAATGCCGTGCAGCCCATCTCGCAAACTGCCGATGTTGGCGACTAGCTCTTCTAACTGTGGACTTGGATCTGCCTGCTTCACTTCTGGCTCGCGGCGATTAAAGGCGATTTTCGCCACCCCATCGCTCAACGCGTGTCGGATCGATTCGAGCCCGTCGTTGAACTCGCGCAGTTGTAAGATAACTTGGCCGGTCGAGTCATCCGCATCGATGCCTCTCATTTTCAAATTCTGAGAGAATGTTCGTTTGATCGAGGCCCATCGTAGAGCTTCCTCTTCGTTGAGGATTTCCATTAGCTCTTTGAATTTCAGCATGTTGGCTTCGTTGTCGGACGTCAGAGTTTGAGAATCGTTCTCGTAGTTCGACAAGATGAGCGTGCGCAGCTCTTCGTCGTTCATGATTGGAACGACTTTCTCTGCGATACGGTTCATGTTTCGGTATGAACCTTGCAGTTTGAACGGTGGCTCGGTTCGATAGTCGTCGGATTGGGCGGCAGAACGAATGTACTCGCGATTTACCTTCAAGATGATATCCCGAACGTACATCAGTTTCTTCATCACTGTTACCATTTCGCTAACATCTTCCAACGAGTACGAACCTTCCAGCTCGATTCCCTCGCGGTCGTCGGTCTCAGCGATTTTGATAATCGAGTAGACGTCTTGCTGACTGCGACTCGCAAGTCGATTCAGTGCGGCGCTTGAAGTCAGGCAGTTTTCCAAGTAACTCATCTCGAACGCTCGAGCGGTTTCGCCGATGATCTCGCCCAAGTTGTATACGTCTGCCCGGTTAGCGAGCATGTCGGGGATCTGGAACTTTTCGCCGCTTTCGGTATAGGGGTTGCCCGCCATGACGACGATCACCTTGCGACCGCGTAGATCGTAGGTTCGCGTGCGACCCTTGTAGACGCCTTCGATCTTTCGCTGCCCGTCGCAAAGCGAGATGAACTTCTGTAAGAACTCGGGATTGCAGTGTTGGATATCGTCGAGATAGATCATCACATTGTCGCCCATTTCCAGCGACAAGTTCAGTTTCTCGACCTCTTCGCGAGCGCCCGCGTTGGGCGCTTCGTTGGGGTCTAAGGAGGTGACGTTATGGCCGATCGCCGGACCATTGATCTTCATGAAGATCACGCCAAGCCTGTTGGCGATGTACTCCATTAACGTCGTTTTACCGTAACCGGGAGGCGACAACAGCAGCAGTAATCCCATCAGGTCGGTGCGTTTGCCTTCGCCTATCACGCCGATTTGCTTGGCAAGATTGTCGCCAATAATGGGCAGGTAAACTTCGTCGATCAACTTGTTGCGGACAAACGAGGTCAGCACGCGAGGTTTGAATTCGTCGAGCTTCATGCCTTCGCGCTGATGGTCGACGATCTCCTTTTTGCGTTCAATGTATGTCCGATATAGCGGCACGATTTCTCGTTCGTACTTATTCAGCTTTTCAAAGAACTGGTTGAAATTGACGTGATACTTGTGTTGCTGAATGACTCCATGAGCACCGATCATGCTATCCAGCTGGCGTCGCACTTGGCCATCGACGACCAGTTCGCGATTCACTTTTCCGTCTACCAATAACACGGCGGCTTCGTCAATGTAGTCCTGAGTTTCGTTGGCGTCGGGGCGGTTCGCCACGAAAGCCGACATCCAATCTCGCGCCAATTGGACGCTGCTCACTGAATCTTCGGCGACATCTTTCATTGTTTGCGAGAATTTTTCTTCATAAGTGTTGCTGCGTAGGAATGTGTGGAATTCGTCGAAGAGGTCGGTCGCGATCCGGCTGGTTGCAAAGCCCGCGCCCCCCGATAATTCGTAGAACAGATACTCTGCAGCTGGCGGCACCCACTCGGCGTCGTAGAGTCCGGACCAGTTGATGAAGTCTTTCATCATGCCGCGAAGCTGCTTGACGTATTCCATTTGCGCGGACGAGTCGGGGAACAATTGACTTATCGTGCCGAACCCTCGCAGCTTCGCCGACATCAGTTCCTTCTGTTCACCGCCGCAGAAGTTATTCCAATAGGCTCGAGCCAACGATCGCGCGATTGAATGGTAACGCAACAGGCCGATACTGAATTTCATTTCCAGCAGACAACGAAGGATCTTGGCTCCGTCTTGATCGTGGACGCCCTTGACGTAGGCCTCGGTGTAACGTGGACCCATAAAACTTTGCACGAACGCGGACAACTCTTCGTCGCTGAAGTTGGCTAAGTCTTGCAGCGACGGGGCGGTGTTTCCCGCCAGCTCTTCGTGGATGCGATAGGCTAAGTATTCACCGCGGTAGACTTGCGGAGTTTCCGAGATGACTTCTTGGTCCCACACCTGGCGGGTCGACAGCAACAGTTCGTCTTCGATGTTCTCGAAGAAATTAGTGCCAGTTAAATGGAACTGCATTTCGCCGTCGCGGAGGACCGTCGTGAGGTCGAGCTGCTGTACGTTGACCGAGAAGCGATGTTGCCCCAGCTGAATAATATTCGCGCCACCGACGAATAGGTCTTGGCGGTCCTTGAGTTGGCGTACAGCGTCTTCTTTGATCGTCTTCAAGCGACTTTGGATGTCGTCGACTTTGACGTTGTCGTCTAACTTCGTCAATTGACCCGTAATGTCGCGGATCTTCTCGATCATCAAGTCCGCAGCAAAATAGGAATTGATGTCGTTGACCGACTCCATGCCATCGGCGCGAGATTTAATTCCCTTGAGAATCCGCTCGGCGGCGGACATCAACGAGCTCGCTCGTCTATTTCGAGCTTCAATTAGCGAAAGTTTTCGAGTCTCAAAGGCGTTGTAAATCTCTTCGCGTTTGTCCGTCAGTTGAATGACGAACTCGTCAAACTCTGCGAAGCGGCCTTCCAGCTCTTCGAGCTGAATCATGACCTTGGTAAGAAATTCTTCGCATTTCTCGGGACTGTCACAGATGTCTAAGTAGTTGACGACGCCTTGATTCAACAGCTTCATTTGCGAATTGAATTCGGCGACGCCTTCGACCGACATCAGATCCTTCTTCTTCGTCTTGATCGCGGCTCGCGCCTGATTGATCGTTGAGAAGATGACCGAGATGTTGTCAATAATGGTTGTGCGGTGGGTGGCGTCGTCGATCTTGAGATTGCTGACGATGTCGATCAACATCTCAAGTTCAGCGGCGCTGTCGGAGATTTTCCCTTCCAGTTCTTTGGCCGCCGTCACCTTTCGGAGCGGTGGAATTAACTCGACATGTTCGTTAACTCGTTTTTGATACGGTCCGAGCGCTTTGGGGTCGAGCAGGAATTGGACGCATCTCTGAGCGACTTTTTCGCTTTGCTCGGCAACCTCTTTCTCGAGCGATTCGAGTAACGCGTGGTTGACGTACTTGCGTTCTTTCAGCGAAATGACTTCCCCTCGCGCTCCGCGGAGGTCGCCGAGTGTCGTGACGAAGTCGTCGATAATGTCGTAGCGTCGATGATGCGATGCTGCCAGCATCTCGCGAGTTTGATCTTCGACTCGCTTCGTTTCACCTGCGGTGTTTTGCTTGACTCGAACAACTTTTTCAAACTCCTCGATCGCAGATTCTGCAGTCGATCGAATTTTCTTCAGCGGCTCATCAAGGTTGTGCGTTTCCGGGTTGCCGATCCAGAAATACGAGTCGAGCACGTCTCCCGCTTTGCGGACGAGGTCAACGTACAGGCCCTCGTAAGTGTCTTCCTTGTTGATCAGCGACATGACCTCGTGGCATTCCGCCATGCCGCGGACCAGGTCGCGGTTACCGATCTTGTACAGAAACGAGTCGGTATTCGTGTGCGGGATGTAGTCTTGACCCACGTATGGCGTTTGCCAAATCTGGATGGCGTGGTGCTTTTGCGGTTCGTCGTGTGTTTTGAAACACAACATTTCGCCGCCGTCGAAAAACGTCGAACCGTGACAGATCAGTGGCGTGTCGACTTTTTGCTGAATCAAGTTGTAATGCAGTTGGACGTACACACCAGCAATAGTGTTGTAGAAGACGTAGAGATAGTCTTCGCCGTTTTGAGCGAGAACTCGTCGCTCGAATTTCATGTCCGTCAGTTCGTTCTCAAAAGTCTTGTACTCGCCGTCTTGTAAGTAGTAGCCGTTGGAGAAAATCAAGCCGTGGTCATCGGGAAGCAGGACGCAGGAGTGCTCAATGGAGTCGATACGGATCGCCCGCTGAATCTTCTCGTTAAAGACGATATAGCGAAACTGCTTTTCTTGGTAAGGGCGGATCTTGAAGAGTATGATGTTGCCGACGATGGCGTAGTAGATTTCGGCGTCGTCCAGCGTTTGGTCTTTGTTGTCGACGTCTTCGGCGTAAATGCCTTGGCCGGATTCGGTGTTGTTTTCGATCTTGATCGTCAGGTCGCCGCCAACGCACTCGACAAATACTCGGTCGGCGATGGAGATATGAGGGTGGTCACCGGCGCGGTGTTGATCTCGGGTTGTCCGAATCCACTCGAAGTCGTACTGCGGCGGAGGCTTCACTTCATGGTCGCTACGGCTATCGATGTAGCGTAGTGAATCTCCTTCGATGAGCCATTTGAGCGACTTGATGTCGTTGGCCGCGCGGCCCACTTGGAAAACCATGTACAGGAATCCCTTGCGGACGAAGAATCGCGAGAACTCGGCATTCTTGTAATATCGGTAGACTTCGCCGAAATCGCGAACGAACTGATCCTGATTGATCATGTCCAGCGACTGGCCATGAAACAGTTTGTCTTTGAATTCGTAGACGGCGAAGACGTCGCCGACGTTTATTTCGCTCTTGAGACCGAAGTGAACATTGTATCCGAAGATCAGCTTGTTGCCGATCGCGACCATATCGCGCGGGACGCAATTGTGGTCGGTGGTGATCCGTTCGGTGCCGAGTAACGCGTTGTTGATCGAGCCAAAGACTTCTTTTCGACCCGCGTTTAGCTTCTCGAGGCGTGTCTTCAGTTCGCCGCCTTGGTTGAGGAGGCGGTTGCGAATGATCTCGTACGTACCACCCTCTAAGGCAACTTGTTCGTTGTCTTTTGTTGCGTTGGCTAGTTCTGCATCAGACATGCGAGCTTCCAGGTCGGTTACGTCGTCACTTGCCAAGATTGTGGAGTGGGTGGTTTAGGCGTGGACAACTTGTGCCAAGTAGTGGGACTGATTCCGGCTATTCGCGTGAGCGAGATACGCTGAGGCCAGACGGTCACGCTACGTGCGGTGAGCGAAAGTAGACTCAAGCGAAGGCGACCCGATCGGATAGATCGAGTCGCCTAGCTTGGTTCTTCTACCCTCGGACTTACTTCTTCGGTCCCAGGCCGAGCGCGGATACCGTCGTTCCGACCAATCCCGCACTGGAAACGGACTCGAGCAGTCTTCCGAGCTCAGAGCGAGTTCCATCGTCACTGGCCATGCCCATCAGCTTCGCCACGAAGGCTGCGATCGACAGGTCTTTGACGTCATCCGTGCTCAAGTTGAACTCGGTGATCAGACCCTTTACTTTGTCTTTGAAGTAATCCGGGTTGCCGTTGAAGAAGGTATTCTTCACGTCGAGCAATACACCGCTGCTGTTGACCAAACGGTCGACCGCTTTGCCGCCCTTGATGGAGTCGACGATGCGATCGAAGAACTCGGTCTCGCCACCGACGATGTCGATTCGAGCACTCTTGAGAGCTTCGCCCACGATGTGTGATTGGGCTTGGGCAATCTCTTGTTGTGCCTTGATTCCGGCGATCTCGATTTCCTTGTCCTTCTCGAGCCGAATCTTAAATTCTTCGTGCTCGCGGCCAACGCCGTCGAACAATTTCATCGCTTCGGCCTTCTCTTCGATACCAGAAGCTTCGCTGCTGTATTTCAGCCTCAGGACAGTTGCTTCCGCAGTACCTTCTTTTTCGATGGCAGCAGCGTTGGCTTCTTTACCCTTCGCCGAGGCTTCGGCTTTCTTCTGGATAACACTCGCTTCCGCGACGCCTTCTTTTTCAAGGGATTCAGCTTTGGCGATTTGCACCTGAGCTTGAGCCAGGCCGATGGCAGCTTCGTCCGCAGTTTTCGCTTCGGCCAACATCTTGGTCGCTTGCGTTTCTTTCTCCGCCGACGCCCGTTGAGCTTCGGCTTCGATAACGACTTGTTCGGCGTGCAAGGCTGCAGATTGCTTCGCTGCTTCCGCTGCTTTCACTTCCTTGACCAAGGATTGTTCAGCTTCTTCTTCAGCTTTGGTAATCTTCACCTGCTTAGAACGATCGGCAGCTGCGAATTCTTCCGTATCTTTAATCCGTTCTTGTTCTTCGACGACCGCTCGTTCGACTACGACTCGTTCGCGAATCACTTCTTGGATGTTACGTTTCTCGATTTCGATAGCCTTGTCTTTTTCGATTTGAGCAATCGAGACGACTCGTTCGCGTTCGGTGGCTTCAAGTTGCCTGTCCTTCTCGACGCGCTCCGTCTCCACCTGGTCGGTTCGTTCTTTATTGCGTTGGGCAACGATGATCTGCCGATCTTTGTTCTCTTCCGCAACACGAATATGCTCTTCCGTTTGAATCCGAGCTGTCTCTGCTTTGAGCCGCTCTTCTTCCTGGACTTTCAAGCCTTGAGCTTGTTCGCGAGCCGTGATTTCCGTGATTTCGCGACGTTGCTTTTGCTCGGCTTCCACTTGCTGACGTTCCAGTGCGAGAATCGCTTCGCGAGCTTCGACATCTTGTTTGGTGATTACTTTTTCCTTCTCGCGTTTGATCTCGTTACTGAGGATATGCTCACGTGAAGTCAGGTTTGTAATCTTCTTGATGCCTTCAGCATCCAAGATGTTCTGAGGATTCAACTTTTCGAGTGGTGTCTGCTCGAGGAAGTCGATCGCACAGTCGTCGAGGACGTAGCCATTGAGGTCGGTGCCAATGACATCCACAATTCCGGCCTTGAACTTATCGCGTTCGTTGTAAAGTTCTACGAAGTCGAAGCGTTTACCAACGGTCTTCAGGCCTTCGGAGAATTTGGCGTCGAACAGTTCGATCAATTTGCTTTGCTCGGAGGCGCGTTGGCAGCCGATCGATTCGGCCACCTGAAGGATGTCTTCTTGGCGATTATTGACCTTTATGAAGAACACCACTTCGATGTCTGCGCGAATGTTGTCTTGGCAGATCAACCCCTCTTCTCCTCGTCGGCGAATTTCGATTCGCTTGATCGAGAGATCCATGATTTCGTATCGGTGAACGACTGGATACACCATCAAGCCTCTGCCGACGGCGATGGAGAGTCCCCCCATACCCGAGCGAACAATCGCTTCTTCTGGACCCACCTTACGATACCAATTCGATACCATTATAAGGATGCCAACAAGCAGTATGAAAAGACCGCCGGCAGTTAACCCAAAAATCACATATCCGTTCATCGTCTACACCTTAGAGGTTGAATTTACCGACCAAGTAAACATTCTTTACTGCGTCGAAGTCCTTGATCTGGGCTTCGTCACCCTTACCAAATTTTCCATCCTGAGAGCGAACATTGAGGAGCAATGGAGCTCCACCTTCATGTTTTACTCGTGCTTGCCCCGCGCGGTCCGTGGCTTCGTGAGTCGTTATCACGCACGACTTTCCGATCAGGTCCTGGCCTTTGACCGGTCCGTGACCCTCGAACATCTTTACCAGAGGCTGAGTCAAAATCTTCGTGGCAACGATTCCAATGCCGCCACTTCGCAATAATATTAGTGCATTGTGTAGCAGCGTTTCGTTGTCCGATGGTGTGTAGGTCAATGCTGTTGCCAACCAGGCAATCAGCGCGAAAATGCTTAGCCAAATCATCAAAGGTACGCGACCGAGGTTCAAAAACCTTAGTCCGATCAGTCCTAAGCTCAGGGAATTTTCAAGATCGCCGACGCCGTCGGCATCGATGTCGAAATCGAGAGCGTCAAAACCAGCCGCTCCCAGTATTACCACCAGCCAATAGGCCGTCGTCAACAACAACAGGGTTGTTGCTGGGAGCATGGGTCCCGAAAAACATAGTTCTAGTGTTTGCATTGCCACTCTCCAGAAATGAGCATGAATCTTTCATTGACTCATTAACGATATATTCGCCCGAGTGCAAAGTAGATTCGCGGAATTTCGGAGATTTTCTAAGTGTTCGTCTAGTTTTCGG
>JBLHLE010000059.1:0-13743 GCA_047620805.1 Pirellulaceae bacterium | reverse complement strand
TTAAAAAGCCAAAGCCCGATCGGGAAGAACGAGAAAAAGAACTTGCTGCGCTATTGCCATTGCTCGAGAGACTTGAAGAAGGAAAATCGCTGCGCGGTGTCGAGTTGAATCCGGATCAGAAAAAGGTGACTCGCTCGTTCCAACTGCTTTCCGAAAAACCGCGATTTGTCATTATCAACTCCACCGACGACGAAAATAACCCCGCACGTTTCTTCGAGGCCAAACCCGACGACTGCGACATGGTTGTTGTCTCTCTGCAATTGCAGATGGATTTACAGCAAATGGACGATGCGGAAAAAGCTGAATTCTGCGCTGAGATGGGAGTTACTCAATACGATCGCGACTCCCTCATACTCGACATTTTGAGTTCTTCAAATCAAATGCTGTTCTTTACTGCGGGCGAGAAAGAAGTTCGCACTTGGATGATCCCAAAGAACTGCACCGCGGTCGATGCTGCCGGAAGCATCCACACCGACTTAGCGAATGGCTTTATTCGCGCCGCTACAATGACCGTCGATGATCTGGTCAGACTGGGTAGCGAACGAGAGGTAAAGGCGCAAAGCTTAATGCGGCAAGAACCAAAAGACTACATCATTCAGGACGGCGATATCCTCGAAATCCGGCACAACTAGTCGGTTTAATTAATCGGTTCAATTTTCTTTGCGAGCGGCTTCTATGGCAGCGAGTATTCTTTGATTCGCGACTTGAGCGGCTTCGACTGCCTGGCGTTCTTTGGCCCTTGCCGCGCGTGACTGAGCGGCTGCAGCTTGCGCGTTTTTGGCTGCGAGTTCGGCGGCCTGCATTTGGTTCAGCTGCGCTGTCTGAGATTGAATTGCCGCGTCCGCTTCCCGTTGCTGTTGGGTAGCGATCGCTGGCATGTTCTCGGACTCGGCCATTGCAATCGCTTATATCTCATCGTAGAAGTCGGCGTAGCGTGCGACCATCTGCTCAACACTGAACTCGTCGATCATTCGTTTCCGCGCTGCTCGGCTGATAGCTGTGGCTTGCTCGGGATCGTTCAGAAGAACATTCGTCTTAGAAGCGAATGCTGCGCGATCGCCCACGGGGACGAGTATTCCGGATTCGCCGTCAATGATCAGATCTCGATTTCCCGGGATGTCGGTTGCGAAAACGGGAACGCCAGCCGACATGGCTTCCATGATTGCGTTTGATTGTCCTTCGTAGCCGCTCCCAAGCCACAGGCAATCGGCATGTTGCAACAATGTGGTCGTATCCGATCGCAAACCCAAAAGGTGTACGCGATCCGCGATAGCAACTTGGTTGGTGTACTGTTCTAAACGGCTGCGCTGAGGGCCGTCGCCGACGATTAGGAGATGCGTATCCGGTCGAATGACCTTCAACAAATCGGCTGCCCAAATGAGATCCTTCATCCGTTTCTGCGGCCAAAGGCGGCCAATCGCCAGAATGAGTTTCGAATCTCCTGGCAATTGTAGATCGGCAAGCAAATCTTCGCGACTCGACTGCGGTGGATCGAATGCAGCGACACCATTTGGAATGATGTGAAACTTCTCTCGAGGGATCCCTTGTTGTTCGTAGAAGTCGGCGACGCCAGAGCTGTTTGCGACCAGTTTCTTCGACCTTTTGGCCAGGTAGCGGTCGATCGCCAGTTCGTGCCAGATTTTCCACGGGTCCACGCATCGCTCAGATCCTATCACCACCGGAACGCGCTCGCGAATGGCGGCGTAGCGACCATAGCTATTGGCGGCAAACAACCAAGTCTGCACGATATCAGGTTTGAGCGAACGTATCAGCCGACGAAGCTTCCAGTAGGCGAGTGGGTCGACTTTCCATCGTTTATTGATTGCGTGAACGGGGATGTCCGAAGTTTTGAGTTCGTTTTCGAGCGGACCGGAGTGAGTCAGCACGGCGACGTGGGTCTCGTAACGGTCGCGAGGAAGCTGCGCGGCGAGTAACGTGAGTTGCTTTTCAGCCCCTCCGCGAACTAACGTCGGAATGATTTGCAATATTCGTCGCGTCATCCAGATTTTCGCTCAATACATTCTTGAAAGAGTTGTAAATGCTCGACGGCTCGATCGACGAGAGAAAATGAACTTTCAGTTTTCTTCCGCGCAGCTTGTCCAAGCCTGAACGCTTCGACTTTGTTGTTCAACAGCCGGCTTAATTGTTCTGCGAGAGTATCCGCATCTCTTACCGGAAACAACAGGCCGTCTACATTGTGTTGAATAACAGCGCGATTGCCGGGAATATCGCTGGCCGCGATCGGAACTCCCGCCGACATGGCCTCCAGTAGTGCAACCGAGAGTCCTTCGTGCAACGATGGGAGAACAAATGCGTCCGCAGCGTGCAGTATCGACTCGATATCGTCAAACGATCCCGGGAGCATCACATTGAAACGCAGGTCAGCCGACACGACATAACGTCGCAATTCTTCCCGTTGCGGACCGTCGCCGATGAGCCACAAGCGGGCGTGTGGCCAACGAGCCGCAATTGGCCGGAATGCGTCAATGAGAGTTTCCAGGCTCTTGATTGCGTGCAACCGGCCCGTGAAGACAACGACCGGTGCGTTCTCCTTCACAGTGAGATCGTGGTTCACGCTGCTCAGCGCCGACCGATGTGCAGCACGTGTTATTGCGTTTCGTTCGGGAAAGGGGTCAACGCCGTTGGAAATTTCGCGAATGCGGGAAGAATCAAAGCCAGCGAATATCATTTCCTGTTCGATTTCTTCACTGGGTGCGACGAGGCAATCGGCTAGCTGGCAACGGCGACGGATTCGATTGCCGAAGCGAGCTTCTTCTTGCCACCTACAATCGCCCGTTGGACCAGTCCCTTCTGCCCGTAAGATGACAGGCACTTTGGTAGCGGCCAACGCTCCGATTGCGGCATAGGCGTCGTGCTTGAGCATCGACACGTAAACGGCGTCAATGTTATCGACGTTCTGCCGCAGCCATCGGGAGAGTGACCGCATGTACCTTAAAGTTCCCCAAGCGCGGATCGGGGGGTTGGGCAATCGAGTCACTGGTGTTTCGCCATGGACAACTCGTGTTGGCCAGTTGGCTTCCCATTGCGCGGTGAGAATCTGCACAGTGGCGCCCTGGCGACACAACTCGGAGGCCAAGCGACTCATGTAAACTTCCGCACCGCCTACTAACGGCCAGAACCTACGAGTTATGAATACCAGCCGAGGGTTATTCATGAGGATTCTGAGCTATGTCTTCCGGCTCCAGCGCCGCCAGAAAAGGAAGATTACGATATTCGTCTTGATAGTCTAATCCGTAGCCTACAACGAATTCATCGGGAATTTCAAACCCGACAAAATCGGGCTCGGCAGCGACTTCCTGACGTCCCAGCTTACGGAGAAGAACAGCGCTACGAATCGAACTCGGATTCAACCCACTCATTAAGTCGATGACTTTTACAAGCGTATGACCAGTATCAAAAATATCATCGACGATCAGGACGTCGCGATCGCGAATGTCGGGCATCAATTCCGAGTTGATAACTAGGTCTCCGCGAGTTGTCCCCCCCCTATAGCTGCTCGCCTGCACCACTCCCACTCGCAATGGCATCTCCAGCAACCGAATAAGGTCGGCCAGCATGACCACGCTGCCTGTCATGATTCCAACAATGGTCAGCGGACGACCGTTGGCATAATCCGTAATTTCTTGAGCCATGCGAGCGATACCGTCGCGTAGCTGCTGTTCGGAGAGAAGGGTCTTCACGCTGGAGGGTCCATCAAGTTTTGAGTTGCCACTGTCATCAATTGTGCAACCATTCTAGAATGTGCTGCCTATGGCGTGTAGTACGCATTGGTCGAAGTTCTCGTGAGGAGTGGTCGGTTGAGTGGTCGGTGGTTGGAAGAGACAGTTGGCGGGCATCCGTGTGATATATACGAGCCCTCAGAGCTTAATCCATACAATTATGTCGTTTTGTATTTGCATGGTGTGCATCTAAATCGACTGGTTGATAAGACCGCCTTCACCGAACAGTTCGAGAAGCACGGGCTCCCCGTCGTCGCTCCAATGACTCAGCGCAGCTGGTGGACAGACAAAATCTGTCCCGAATTCGATGCGAATATCACAGCGCAACAACATGTGATGGAGAGCGTGCTGCCTTTCACCGAAGAGCGATTTGGCAGTCAACCGGGCCGTATCGCGTTGCTCGGTACCAGCATGGGTGGCCAGGGCGCTTTGCGATTTTCATACAAATTCCCCAACGCATTTCCGATCGTCGCGGCGATTTCCCCCGCAGTCGACTATCAACTTCGCTTCGAAGACAACGACGAGACGATTACTCAGATGTACCCCGATCCAGAGGCAGCTCGGCAAGACACCGCCACGCTTCACGTCCACCCGTTGAACTGGCCCAGGAATCAATTCTTTTGCATTTGTCCCACAGACTATCGTTGGTGGGATAGCGTCGACCGCTTGCGAATGAAACTATACTCGCTCGGCATTCCTCACCAATGCGATTTGGAAACCGAAGGTGGCGGCCACGGATTTCAATATTACGACAGCATGGCCGAACGAGCTATCAACTTCATCGTCGATTCACTCGACAAAGAACGCCGACGAATTCTGTAAATCGCGGAGTGGTTAAAGCCGTGGGTGCACTGGGAAATCCACAGGTGGGCATCTCACAGGTGGACATCTCACAGTGAGGTAACTCACAGGTGGGCATCTCACAGGTGGACATCTCACAGGTGGACATCTCACAGTGAGGTAACTCGGGTGAAACTTCTCGAAGGCCTCCTTAGAAACTTGAGGCGATGAAGTTTCGCTTCGAAATCGTTGGCACCAATTCGGTGAACACCACATCGATAACGTCCACGCCCGGTCCCAGCAACAATTGCCTGATCTCATTGGGCACCGATGTTCCGATCGCTGGCGAACCGAGAATGGACTGACCGTCGGGGAAAGCCGTCGGTTGAGTCTCGATCAGAGTATAGTCACCGGGAACCAAGTTGGTGAAGCTATACAGACCGTTGGCATCCGTCTGCAAAGTCGTATCGACCGAAGCTCCGCGAACGTCCGTACCCGTTAGCCGCACATTAACATTGTTCAGCGCGATGTCTATGTTATTGAAGATACCGTCATTGTCTCGATCGATAAAAACTCGACCATTGACGCTGGCCGGATCAAGATTGATTGATGTCGCTACACTCGCCGAATTATTGGCAGTAATTAGGTCCGTTTCGTTACCGGCGACCGTCGCGGTATTGGTAATGTCCGCGACAACGATTGAGTTTACATCGACGTTGATTGTAACGGTCGCAGAAGCGCCGACTGCCAAATCGCCAATCGTTCCGGTAACCGTTCCCGAGCTATTGGTCACGGAACCAACCGTGGACGACCCCGAACCAAAAGTTACATCGCCGGGCAAGATATCCGTAACGGTAACTCCGCTGGCGTCGGACGGACCGTTATTGGTTACAACGATCGTGTAAGCCAGGGAATTGCCGGCGGCAACTGGATCCGGCACCGCTGTCTTCGCGATCGCCAAATCGGTCTCGCGATCAATGGTCGTATTCTCCGACGCGGTGTTGTTCGCCGCATTGCTTTCGGTCTCGGCGCCTGTTGCTTGCGCAGTATTTATCAGCGTGCCGGTGGTCGATGCGGCAACCAAGACCTGGATCGTCACGGTTGCGGTTGCTCCCGACGCGAGATTACCAATCGTGGCCGTCACCGTTCCGCTCGCTTCGGCAACTGACCCTTGAGTTGTCGAGCCACTTTGATAACTGACACCAGCGGGCAATACGTCAGTCACAACAACGCTGGTTGCATCGGAGGGACCGTTGTTCGTCACACCAACGGTGTACGTCAAAGTCTGTCCTGCCACAGCGGGGTCCACTGAATCGACCTTGGTGATTACCAGATCGATTTCAGGCTGCACGGTCGTCGATTCGCTGGCATTATTGTTTGCCGATACGCTATCCGCTTCGTTGCCAGCCACGGTGGCTGCGTTGGTAATCGTTCCCAATGTTCCGGGGTCGACGTCCACATTCAGAGTAACGGTGACCGAGTCGCCAACCGCTATGTCCCCAATATTGGCAGTAACGGTCCCGGACGATTCCGTCACCGAACCTTGGTCGGCAGAGCCAGAATCGTACGTAACACCGGCGGGCAATGCGTCCGTCACGGTAACACCCGTCGCATCCGAGGGTCCGTTATTCGTTACGACGATCGTGTAGACCAACGGACTATCCGCGACGACTGGATCCGGGGAGTCCGACTTCGTAATGCTCAAATCGGCATCCACTGCAACCACGGTGTCTTCAGTGTCCGAGTTGTTGGCCACATTCGTCTCCGTCTCATTGGAGACAACGACTGCGGTGTTTGTGAGAGTTCCAGTTGCCGCCGCCCCGACAGCTACATTGATCGTGACGGTTTCCGTTTGCCCACTGGCCAACGCTCCAATCACTGCCGTCACCGTGCCACTAGATTCCGACACCGATCCCTGTGTGGACGAGCCGGTCGTATAGGCAACTCCCGAGGGTAATGTATCTGTTACCGTGACACCCGTGGCGTCCGACGGACCGGCGTTCGTCACTGCCAACGTGTAAATCAATGTTCCGCCCGCTGCCACTGGATCCGCCGAATCGGATTTCACGATTTGAATGTCAACTTCTTGATTGACCGTCGTTGGTTCGACCGCAGTGTTGTTATTGGGAACATCATCTGTTTCGTTGCCCGCTACCGTGGCAGTGTTGCTGAGTGGGACGGTTGCAGCGCTATCGACATCGACGGTAATCGAAACCGTGGCCGTTCCACCAACTGCCAAGTTACCAACATTCGCCGTAACAACACCGCTGGACTCGGATGTACTTCCCGCACTCGCGGAACTTATTACGTATTGAACATCGCCGGGAAGCGTGTCGGTCACGACGACGTAAGTTGCCGTTGATGGACCGTTGTTGGTGACTATCAAGGTGTAAATCAGCTGATTTCCAGCCACTACCGGGTCAACCGAATCGGTCTTGGTCACCACCAAATCCGCGATTCGATTAATGTTGGTCGGTTCGGTAGAAGCGTTGTTGCCAGTATTCGAATCGTGCTGATTGCCACTCACTGTCGCAGTGTTGCTCAACGGACCAACTGTCGGAGCGTCTACATCCACTGTCACAGTCACGGTTGCCGTAGCTCCGTCTGCCAAGTTGCCAATGTTGGCGGTTACCGTGCCCGCGGAGTGAGAAACGGAGCCGGCTGTCGAACTTCCCGTGTCGTAGGTGACGCCGGTGGGCAGTGGATCGGTGACGGTGACACCTGTCGCATCGGAAGGCCCAGTGTTCGTCACCACGATTTGATAAACTAGTTGCTCGCCCGCTGTAACGGGATCTGATACATCCGTTTTGGTCACGGAAAGATCGCTTATTTCCAACACGCCAAAATCGACGGCGAGATTGGTATCGGGGTCGGTGTCTCCGTCGTTAATCGGCTCCGTGTCAGCTTGCAACGTAATCGCTGGAGTTACCACGCCGAATCCCACTAAGGCGTCGCCGTTGTCGTCGCCATCGGTAGAATCGGTGTCTGGATCCGCTGCACTGGCACCGCTCGTTTGAAATCCGTCCAATACCTGACCAGTCTGAAAATTGGATTCGGCCAACTGGAGAACATAATCGCCTGGGAACAAATCGTCGAACAAGAACAGACCGCTGCCATCTGTCGTATCGCTGCCCACAAACGTATCGACACCGTCGGTATAGTCGTTGGATCCATTGGTATCGTTGTACAGATTTACCAAAACGCCCGAGACTCCCGACTCCGTTCCGCTGTCGAAAACGCCATTGTTATTCGTATCGTCAAACACGAGGTCGCCGAGACTCAACGGCTGGAAGTTGGCAAAATTGACGGACTTTACCGTCGGGCCGAGCGAGCCAACCAATTCGAATTGCCCCTGCATAGCGGCGACTGTCGATTCGATCTCGAGTTCAACCGCGCCAACATCTGAGAACACTGCACCGGTGCCACCAGTGGTTACAAAATCGGTAAAGGCTACAAAGATCTCGTCGTCGGGTAAACCGCCCGTATTTGTCAGATTGATCGTTGCAGACGAATGATTGGAGGCGTCGCTGTAGACTCGCAATTCGGCTGTCTGCCCAGCTTTGTCCACACCCGCCATGAACTTGAATCCGATACTGGCGCCGGAGTCCGTAAAGTCGACTCCAGTCGCACCACCGCCGCGCAAACCGACTTCGTCAAGGTTTGTTGCATCGCCGTCCACACCGTCCCACGTCACCGTGTAGCGAGCTTGACTTCCAGCACCGGCGGTCATATCCAACACGCCGGCGAAGAAAGCGCTATTGGAAGTCATCGTCGCCATGCCCAACGCCGAAGTTAACTCGACGAAAATATCGCGTTCGCCACCAATAACGATTGAGTTCGAATACGCTTCAACAGAGGAATTCGTTAACATTCCCGGAGAGCCCACGATGACCGACTGCTCAGTTCCGTCGAAACTGTCGATCGTGGTGCCAAGCACGCCTTCGGTTTCGACTGCAGAAATCGTCACGGCGCCGAATAGGGGATTCGCTTTTTGAATGAATCCACTTGGTGCTATCTGTTGAACAAAATAGTCTCCAGCGGCCAGACTTGCAAAAACGTACTCGCCCGAAGCGTTTGTCGTTGTGCTTCCCGCCGAAGTATCGTCGCCTCCACCACTCTCAAAGGTTCCGTTGCCGCCGTCCAAGAAGAGGTTAACGGTCACGCCCGAGATAAGATTATCGTCAACAGTCAAACCATCGTCTGTTAAGTCATCAAATACGACGCCACCAATGTTTGCCATATTCGTGATTGCTAGCAGCCGACGGTTCTCCAGGGGCTCGAGACGCAGGGACTTGCATCGGCGATTCTTACTCCGCTGCTTCCGCTTCGATGCACCGGAATTCCACCAAGATTGGATGAGCTGTCGCATGGTATGCCTCTGGTTTCGTCTCTTATTTGCCTGGTTAGAACGCCATTGCGCACCGTCAGACCTAATATCTGCCCATCTATCTTTGAATCGGCACATTGGCCGGAAAAGTTTTGCTAACCCGCAAAATCGCTACAAATTACCACCGATAATGGAGGCCAAAGTTGAGGCCTTGGGCCCAGTAGTGCGTATCATTAAACGCAAATTGCGGTCGTGAGGGCCCAACAAGTGGGTCGACGGCTGGCGGTAGCAAATTCGGATTCACAACAGTGTCGATGTGATCCCCGGGCCGAACAACATTACTCCAATAGATCATTGAGTAACCGACGGTGGCCCGCAATTGACTTGTCAGGTTGTAGCCGAGTGACGCACCTACCTCAGGCACGAACGAGAATCGGTCGCGAGTATAATGTCCGATATTTGTCGTTTGTGTTAGCAAACCACCCGTGTGGTTGAACGTTATCCCACCCGTGGTCGTGATCGTCGAACCATCAATGTTCACGCGCTGATGGCTATTTCCTGCGGCAACTTTTCCCAGCAAGTCGACGGTCCATCGCGATCGACGCGTTTGATAACGAAAGCCGACCTCGCCACCGTGAAACTGGGTTTGAGCATCGAATTGATCGCGGATCAAAAACGTGGCATCGGAGCCGACGTCGGCCAAATCCTCGCGAACGATTACGCCCTCGTTCAAGCGAAGAAAGCGGTACCCTGCTAAGAAGTCGAGTCGCGTGCGAGTTGCCTGGCAACCACCGCATGCACACTTGTCCTGAGCGCAGCCCTGGCAACACAGCAAGTGAAATATCATTCGAGCGCCAGCAGATTGAAATTGTGAATCGGCCTCAACCGATACTGTTCCCGCCAGAATTCCAGGAAACGCAACAAGCTCCGCGTCCTCCGCATCGGTCAGTGCATTGAAAAACGGACGAGCCAAGAGCGGATCGCCACCAGACGTCTGAGAAAACTGAGCGTCGCGCGATTCGAGCGCCAGATACTCGCCCTCCAATCCGAAAATCCAATTGGGATGCCAGCGACCAATTCGGAGGCGGCCACCACTAGCGACGTCATCAAACTGAGTGCCACCAAATAACGTCGACGTTCCGTTGACACCGAGAACGCCGGCGTCGCCAGGAGTTGTTGTTGTACCGGTCGTCACCAGAGGTGGAAGTTGAGCACCCTTAGTCCACCACATCAAATAATCAGCTTGCACCCACCAATCGGCTCCGTAACCGACCATCGACGCTGCGGGCTCAAAGTTGATTGGTTGCGCTATTCCGTTTTCCAAAATGATCGCTCCGGGAGGCGCGATATCTCCAAGCTCCTCAATCGTGGGATTAATCGGCGCGGGCAGAATGTCCGTCGATCGATTCATCAATTCGTCCATCGACAGTGCTTCCTCTTGCGCGACTGCAGTCACAGTCATCGCGCAAAGTAGGACGCTCGTGGAGAGCACCCAACATACGATTTTCGGACAGTGCCTGTAAAACATGGTTCTGTGGTTTCGAAATAAGGGGCAGTTGATGGGACGCGACTTGTACAGAAACACCAAATTCCGCGTCAATGCCAATAGGCAAAACGACCACTGTTGCGCCGAGCTTAGTCCAAGCATTCCAGCGCCCAATGGAGGCAAAACCAAGGCATCTCGCCGCCGTCCAGTACGCGCTTGAGTACTGCGGATCTGTTAGATTATTCGACGGAAGAATACGCGCTGCTAGCACTCGAGAACAAACCATGTTAACGATTGACAACTCGATACATGCCAAAGACTTGCTGCCATGCTTAGAACGCATGTGGCAACTTTCTGGTGAAAAGATCCTGTCCATTCAGGAAACCTGTACGCCGGCATCGGGTACCCCGGTATTCACTATCGGCGGAAAATACACCAAGCAGGGCTGGACCGAGTGGACTCAGGGATTTCAATTCGGCTCGGCGATCCTGCAGTTTGATAGCAGTGACGACGAACAGTTCCTGGAGATTGGTCGTCGGAACACGATTGAGCTGATGGCCCCTCACGTTACCCACATCGGCGTTCACGATCACGGGTTTAACAATGTGAGCACGTACGGAAACCTCCGACGTTTGATCTTGGCGGGACGCATACCACACGATCAGCGCGAACTCGAATTCTATGAACTAGCGTTAAAGTGCACTGGTGCGGTGCAAGCGATGAGATGGAGTGAAACGGCAGACAGCGACGGATACGTCTATTCATTCAATGGGCCGCATTCTTTGTTCTGCGACACCATTCGGTCTTTGCGATCGCTGGCGATGTCTCATTCTTTGGGACATCAATTACGAGGAGAAAACGACGGAGGAATCTGCCTGCTGGATCGTTTGGTTCAACACGCGCGTTCGACCGCGAGATACAACGTCTATTACGGAGAGGGACGCGACGCGTACGACATTAATGGTCGAGTTGCCCACGAGAGCATCTTTAATTGCAACGACGGTCGATATCGTTGCCCAAGTACTCAGCAGGGTTACAGTCCTTTCAGCACTTGGACGCGAGGACTCGCCTGGATCATGGTGGGTTATCCTGAAGAGCTAGAGTATTTAGAGACCCGCAGCGATCACGAACTGAATTCGCTAGGGGGTCGAGAAGCGATTGAAGCGATGATGCTCAAAGCCGCGCAAGCCTCGTGCGACTTCTTTATCAACTCTTCGCCAACCGATGGTATTCCCTATTGGGATACCGGAGCACCTGGCTTGAATCAAATGGGCGAGTATCAGGATCGGCCAGCCGAACCTTTCAATGACTATGAACCCGTCGATAGTTCAGCCGCTGCGATCGGCGCGCAGGGACTACTCCGACTGGGTCGTTACCTAACGAATAAGGGTGACGAAAACGGTCTTCGTTACTGGCAGGCTGGTTTGACGGTCGCGCGGACCTTGCTAAGCGAGCCGTACTTGAGCATCGAAAAGGAACATCAAGGGCTGTTGTTGCATACGATTTATCATCGTCCGCGCGGATGGGATCACGTTTCCGCGGGCCAGAAGATTCCCAATGGAGAATCGTGTATGTGGGGCGACTATCACCTACGCGAATTGGCGTTGTACATCGAACGAGTCGCAAAACACGAACCGTATTACACGTTTTTCGGCAGTACTTCATAAGCTTTAATCCGAACGAACCAATGCGATCCCCGAGCAGTTCACTCGCGCTAAATAGGGGTCTAAGAATATTGAAGGGACGATCATGAACCGACACCTCGTTCATCCGCGCGATGAAATTGTTCAGACGATGCAGCGAATCTATGGCTACCGCATGACTACGACATCGGGCGGAAATCTTTCCATCCGCGACGATTCGGGAAACATTTGGATATCGCCGGCGCGAGTCGACAAAGGCAACTTGAACCGCCAGGACATCGCCTGTGTCAAACCAGACGGTACGTTTGAGGGGCCTCATCCGCCATCGTCAGAGTTCCCATTTCACAAAGCAGTTTACGAAGCGCGGCCCGATATTCGGTCGGTAGTCCACGCCCATCCGGTTGCCCTCGTGGCCTTCAGTATTTGCCGACAAGTGCCGGACACGAGGCTTTTCCACCAAGCTAAATCCGTTTGTGGCAAAATTGGATTCGCCCTATACGCGTTGCCGGGCAGCGCGCAACTTGGTGCGAACATCGCCGCCACTTTCCGAGACGGGTGCGACAGCGTCATCCTCGAAAACCACGGCGTTGTGGTCGGAGGCGAATCGCTGTCACATGCCTTCCAACGTTTCGAGGCCTTCGAATTTGCCGGGAAAACTATCATCAAAGGCAACCAACTAGGTGACGTCCGCTACTTGGATGACGAGCAACTTCAACAGGCTCACGATCGCTCGGTTGCTCTCGATTCCTTTGCACCTGGTGTAGCGACACCCGGAGAGCAAGAATTGCGACGCCAGCTTTGTGCCTTTCTGCGTCGCGGTTGCCGACAACGGTTACTGATCAGCACGGAAGGAAGTTTCTCGGCGAGATTGAGTGACGATTCGTTCTTGATCACGCCAACTCAAAAGGACCGCGAATTGCTGGAGCTCGACGACTTGGTCTTGATACGAGGCCAGCAACGAGAGTCGGGCAAGAGGGCCAGCCGGGCGGTATTCGCTCATCGGGCAATCTACCAGAAACATCCCAACGTGCAGGCCATCGTTTTCGCTCACCCAGTTAATGCGACGGCGTTTAGCGTAACGGATTCGCAGTTCGACGTGCGTACGATACCGGAGAGCTATGTGTTTCTTCGCGACGTACAGCGAGCGCCCTACGGCACGCAATATCAGAACGACGGGCGGATCGCCGACTACGTTTCGGCATCGCAGCCCGCCGCAATCCTCGAAAACGATGGCGCGCTCGTTACTGGATCCAGCGTCCTCGATGTGTTTGACCGGCTCGAAGTACTGGAGGCGACAGCTGAGGCCGTCATCAACGCAGGCGCCATTGGCGAAGTCGCGACGATGCCAGATTCCGCGATCGACGAACTGCGCACTGCCTTTGGAATCGAGTAATCTCTAATAGCCTCGATTTCGGCCAATTTGATTCTTCTCCAACTACTATACATATCTGCGTGTTCCCCAATATTCTTCGATCATCGAGGTATTCCCGCTGCGGCTGCCGCTCGTTCTCCATTCGCTTTTTGTTCTTTTGTTGCTTGGCAGCACTGCTGCGTTGGCCGAGCATCGGCGGCCCAATATCATTGTCATCTTTACAGACGATAAGGGTGACCGACCTGGCAAGATGGCCACCAAAGAGGCCACAATTAAGGGAAAACTGGCCTCAAGACCCTCAAGACCCTCAAGACCCTCAAGACCCTCAAGACCCTCAAGACCCTCAAGACCCTCAAGACTGTATTTGCAAATCACCGCACTCTTATAATAACGAC
>JBLHLE010000058.1:0-13830 GCA_047620805.1 Pirellulaceae bacterium | reverse complement strand
TAACCAGGTGAATTGCGGCCAGTGCCGCCTCGTAGGAGCTGTTCGTAGCTCCTGATAGGCGAATACCTCCATGAAAAACTTAACCAGGCGATAGACAGAGGGTGGCGAGATGTTAAGATGCGGCATATTGAAGGTCTCAAGCGGGTACCACCTTAACTCCGTTCAACCCAAATGGGAAATCCTGGATTACACCAAATAGAACCCGATCGTTTTGTGGAAAAGGTGAGGACATTGAAGGCGAAGCGTATGTCCACTCATCGCCCAATCCTTTCAATCGCGGACGTACTGAAACGATTCTATCGATTTCTTGCAACGATTGAACAAACGGCACGATAACCCTAGCAACAGCGAGTCTTATCCAATGTGGGGATCGCAACAATGTCTGAAAATGCTACTCAGGGAACGCGCCGCCTAACAATTTCAACAGCTTTGGGCGGGAAATTCGTCATGTTGCCAGCTTGGATCTCTCAGGCTCCCCAATCCATGCAGACCGATAGTATTTGTCTAATCTTCGTTCCAGCAGAGATGATGAGGAATCATGTTTAAGTACGATTTGATTGGCACCGCCGTCGTTCGAGAAAATGGTAGCAAAACGGGGCGCCTCCTTCCCCGTTTCATCCGGAACAACCAATTTTGGGGCACCGCCTGGGGATCTGAAGCGCTGTCCATGGCATGGAGATCGCTGAATCCCCAAAAGTCAGTGATTCAGGGTTCAACCGGCATTCTAGCCGAAGGGAACACGAATTATACCCTTAAAGATCTCGTGTCCAAGCAACTTCAATGGCTCATGTTGAAATCGGAGGGTGAAATCAGTATTTCAACACGAAACAAGAACCTTCTCACTCCCGATGCGTGCAACTTTGGCCTTTTTCGGTTTCGCTCAACTACCGCACGGTTGTCGCACTATGAAATGTTGAACTTCATGTTGAAGGCGAAGATCAACTCGATGAACCCGTTGGTCGATATTTCTCGCGCGATTTCAAATTGGGCATCGGCGTTGAGTGCAGGCCAATTCAACTTTCGATTTGAATTTACGTGGAGTTGACGTCAGAACGCGTGACTTCGGCGATTTCCTCGCGGCTGTAAACGGCAGTTGAAAAACGTGGCGCAAGGTAGTATCCTATCTAACTCGCTAGATGCTTGGTATGAAGTGTGACGCATGTATTTGCGCCTTTTATTACCCATCAAGGCGAGTGTGTTTTCCTTGGCCCACTCATGGCAGGGAAGAAGAAAAGGGGTCAAAAGCGAATGGCATTAACATCTTCTTAAGTCATTTGTTTTCCAGGTCTTTCCTTAGCTGTCGTCGTGGTTTAGTCATGAGCGGATATGATTTGGGTCGCCGCTTGCGGACGCGAGGTTCGAGTCGGTTGGCCGGTGTGGGTTGACGACTAACTTGGAGAGCTGGTCGCCGGGTTGGGCTGTTTGCAGCCACCGTAGCGCATCGATGAAACTGATGCGACGCACATCGATCTTTTGACGGACTGCCGCCAGCAACATGACTTGTCGGACCAAGTTGTAGATCAAGGCAAAGACTTGCAGTTCTTTCAGCACGCCGTCGACCGTTTTGCATTTCAAGACGTCCATGTTCATCGTTGTCTTCAGATGGCCGAAATTGGTTTCGATTTCCCAGCGTTGGCGAAACAGATCCGCGAGTGTCTCCAACGAAAAGACGTCCGCATCAATCAACGTCGTGACTAGCGTGATTTGTTTCGGCCGAAAACCTTTCTGATGAATTTCATATCTCAGCTCACGAACGACGATCGAATTAGGCAATGCCGTGAACTGCTCGGGGCTCATCCAGGCCGGTCGATTGGCGTTGGTAGGCTTCAACCACTCGACGACTTGGTCAGTCACTCCTAGAGCGCGCAGCCAACGCGAACGCGGCATCCCCTTCTTCCGATCCGATGTGGATTTGGCTGGCTCGACGTGATCGCGGCCGGGTGTGAAGTCAACGATTGTCTGTTGATGGATGCGCAGCAGACTGTGGCATCCGCGTTGCCATAGCAGTATTAAATGCGCGTAGCTACAGAAGGCGCGATCTCCCACCAACACGTCGCCCGCTTGCAACTCTGGATGCAACTCTACCGTTTTGGACATGTCGTGGGTCCGCAGTGGCGAGGCCAACATCTTGGAGATCATACCACTGCCCGCATGTAAACACGCCGCTGCGGTTGCCGAACTGGTCTTTCTCCGCCTCGGTCTGCTGGTAGTCTCCCATCAATTCCAGGATCTTCACCGACGTATCGTCGTTGTAGACGACCTCGCCTTGAGCAGCCTGGCGGATCAACTCTTGGTAAACCGGATCGAACTGAGCGGACACGGCCGACAGAACGTCCCACTGAGTGGAGGCTGGCAGCGGAATTCCCAGATTCCCCTGCAGCCGCTGGAGTCGGTTGAAAGGTAACCCACTCCCATACTTCAGTAGTGCGATCATGCTCACCGCCGTGGCATCGTATCTTTCGGCTCCCGCCTCGGCAGGAGCAGTGGCCGTGAAGGTCTTGCCGCACAGGTGGCAACGCAACTTCTGCAGTCGATAAACCGTCGCCTGAAGTGGCGCGGATCCAACGATCCGTACCAAGACTCCGGGACGTTTCTCGTACAAAGTCCCCGACTTGCATTCGGGGCAGTCATCGCCCGGTTGCAAGCACGAATGTTCGACTTCCACCTGACGGGCACCCGTGTAGGCGGCCACTCCGTTGCGACCGTGACCTGGTAGAGGCTCTTCGTCGTCTTGTTCGCCTGCTGAGGAATCCTCCTCAACGCCTTGAGATTCGGCCGACGAAGGTTGATTCGAGTTCGACTCATCGTCGCAAGTCTCGCCGATGGAACCATCGGTATCGACGGGAGCGTCGACGACCTTCTGGTATTTCTCGCTCTTGGAACCGAACATCAACTTGCGCAGTTTGGCAATCGTCGTCTCTTTGTCTGCGATGACCTCGGACAAGTACTGATAGGAACCTACGATGGCCGCGAACAGCTCATGGTCTTCCTGGGGAAGTGATTTCGCCGTACATTCGAGTAAGGCATCTACTTTTTCTGCATCCACCTCAATAACCTCCGTGCGTCGGTTGGTGTTGGGTTGATGCGTCATGATAATGCCAACGTTGAAATGCACGAAGACGAAATTCTACTGGACGACCCGTCCTGGAACGGTGAAATACCAAGAGAGCTGCATCAAGACAAGACGGATTTTAAGCTTCGCACGACGTCGAGGGCCTCAGGTCTTTGGCGTCACCGGACGCCAGTCAGGGGGCGCCGATGTGTGGCTCGGATTCCCGGCCGAAAACAACACCAATAATTCATGTGCCGCTAGCGATCGCGCGCTACCGTCGGTCGATTTCGGCCACCAGTGAAAGCGGCCTTGAGAGAGGCGTTTGTGGCACAACCAAAACCCCTGGCCGTCATACACCAAAACCTTGATCGCGGTCCCGCGGCGATTGCGAAAGACAAACACCGTGCCGGCAAAGGGATCGCGTTTGAGTGACTCCTTGCACAAACTTGCCAACCCATCGATCCCCTTGCGGAAGTCGGCCGGTTCCACGGCCACCAGGATCTTCATCTGCGGCGTAATCTGCAGCATCAGTCACGATTCCAGAACTGGCTCGTGAACGTGGGCAGATCGGGGATTCCATGACCCTTCACTGTTATCCGCATCGTGCTGCCGGCGGCATCCTCCAATTCGATCAAGCATTCAGCCGCTGGCAAAAATGCAGGTGACGGCAATTCAACGAACTCGGTTGACTCCTCCCCGTCGCGATCACCTGCGAGCGAATCGACGCGTTTTTTGAGTTCGTAGTAGTCCAGACGCAACGTCCCGGCAACAGAATGGAGGCCATGCTTTACCGCTAGCTTTGTTGCCGCCCTCCAGAGGGGCGAAGGAATTCGCTCACCAAGCCGACGGCTAGCACGCCAGGCAACAAATCGTTGCTTCAACTTCTCCAAGTCTTTCGGCACCACCCGCTTCCGTCTGCTCATCGGCTCTCCCTTTGTCCAAACAAGGAACTCGAGCCGCCACACTAACAAATTCGACGGAACGATTCATGCACGCTTGCCGAAAGGACACAGAGTTCGTCAAATCCACTTGGAGCAATTTCATTCTTGCGATAGGTACGATTGGAGGCCCGATCGTAGCCGTACAATAGATGTACGAGTTTGTTCTCAGGAGTCGGGTGATCAAGCCATTGCAACTCCACGATTCTGCCGAATCGATCGAGTCCCCCATAGGGATTCGTGAATGAATTCCCAGAAACAAGTGAATATGAAATGTCTGATTCGCGGTAATTCACTTCCACGAATGTCCCTATGCCAAGATACGTGTAATCTACAATAGGGGATCCAAAAGAAGATTCACTAATTTCTTCGACGCGACTGAGCAGATCATTGTCTGTTATTGTGTACAAGTACGTGACTTGCCGAAGTGTAGAAGGGTATGTTACACCTGTAGGGCGAATAGTATTACCGCTTGAAGCATACGTGTATTGTACGACAGGAGTTCCTGCGCTGACTGCACCTGTGGGATCTTGCTTTGAAGTTTGCACTTGCCCAAATTGATTATAGGTTTGCTGCACCTCATTAATGGCACTCCCCAAACCGACCGTTGCGTTGTCATAGCTGGTGATCTTTTCGGCATTTCCGTAGGCATCGAAGGTCCGCCCGATGCGAAGCACGGTATTGTCTACACCGGTAGCGACCGTGACGATTCTATCTTGCGTCTGTCGACCGAGCTTGTCGTAGTCATACTCGTGGATAGTGCCGTTCTGGTCCTGCATGCAGGTCTGTTGCCCCAGACGATTATAGGCGTAAGTCACCCGATCGGCTGAATCTTCACTGTCTGGATAGATTTCCGCGACCAGCAGGTCATTGCGGGCGACGTTCGAATTATCAAGTGTCGTTCCATATTGGTATTGGGTTACCTGTTCGCCTGTTGCTGCATTCTTGGCGATCAGCTTATGCAGCTGACCGCCGACATCGTACTGCTGCTCCACGGTGACATTCACATTGCTGCACATCCCCTCATCAGGAACGTAGTTTTGAATCGTGCGGACAGTTTTACCAGCGTTGTTGAATTCCGAGCGAGTAACCATACCTGAAGGATCAGTAATTTCCGACAACTGCCCACAATCATTGTAGGCGTCAGTGGTAACCTGCACGGTATCCGACGACAGGGGTGGTGTGTCGGGGCGTTGTAACGGTGAATCATCGTTAGTGCCGTAGTTAGCAGTTGCTACGGTCCTTCCGACTCCGTCTTGCCAAGCAGCCGAGTAGCTAACACGAGCCTTAGGTTGTGAACCAGTGGGCAAGTTCAACTTTCCATTGCCAGTCGCATTGTGCCACCGCTGGTAACGGACCGTGGAAGTGGAATTGCTCACATCATCGAATACGTTGAACGCTTGCTCGAAAATCTTGTTTTCACTTGTGATTTGGCTCGCATCGGCAAAATTCTCAGAACCGACGCCTGTATAGTAGCCAGTGTACTGACCGATCGTTCGGCCAAGTCCATCATATTCCAACTTGGGTAATTGGGCCCGTCCCCTCGAAAAGGGATGTTTCAAATGAAGCGAGTCTTATTTTTTGGGAAAAAGGTGACAGAATCGGGTCTCCGAAGAATTCCAACCCATGGTCACATGATTCGATGAAAACGTCTGACTTTCGTCCGTCAGAACTGGGCCGAATTCGTGGAATGTACTCCTTCGGGGCGTTGGGCCAAATTACCCAATTCGGAAATGCAGAGGAGGGAGATCAGCGTTGATTCCAATGTGGCCTCTTGATGCTTCTGTTAGTGACTAATGTAAAACAGTTTTTTGGATTCGAGTATCTCGTAGATCTCGACTAACCACTTGACTGAAGCTCTTTCCTCAGGCATCAGGGACTTGAGCATGGCGAATAGCCTCATATTCTGATCTCGAAGCTCTTGAACAGAAATGTCGGATCCATCTGATTCGATGTAATTCGGCCACGCCTCTCGGTCCACGCCGAGTTTCGCTGACTTCTCAATTAGCTCTTCACATGACCTATAGCTCATGCCGAGGTTTCCGCCACCGCCACCAATTCGTTTAAGTGACGTGAACTCACGTCCGGTATCCGACTTCCGTTGCCACTCTTCGAAATCGTCGGCGGAGATAATAAGTGCGCTCATATTGGTTGCTCCACAGTAGATTAGAAGGGATCAATATCGTGCTTGATAGTAACACCGGGGAGTGCATCACGCAGTTCTTGTTTTACTTCATCACTTACGTGTGGTGGAATGCCAATGACATACGGTGTTTCGTCTTTCGCCGCCTGCGCCCTGTGTCGGTCAAATTGTACATAGTCTTCTGGGTCGAGACGCTTGTTGCAAGCCCAACGCTTGACTTCCACATAGATGACGCCCTTTTCTCCGCAATCAAATTCCATCACGTTTCCGTCGAAAGAGTTGGCCGCTGTGATATCCAGCGTTCCTCCGGTCAACCCCAAATCAGCGCAAACTCTGTCCTCATATTCGCCCCACGAAATCATGGATGCATTATGCACTAGCACTCCGCTCTCGCCCACCCTGTAGCAATGATCCCCCTCCACCTCGATGTTGTACACCGTCTCCGGCTCTTCTCTCATGCTCCTGCTCTCCACAACGGTCGTTCCCTCCAGCGTCTTGAGCGTCTCGCCAATATCGAGATCGATCGCCGACACCCACCCATTGCGATCCACTGACCAGAAGGGATGCGTTGCGGTGACGCCGATAGGCTGGCTCTCGCTTTCGAGCATGAGGTCGTAGACTTCGCCTGACGTGTGGCGGAAGGTGCCGGTGACGATACGGCCCTCGCCCGGCTCCAGCGGCGGGCAGGGTTCGATGGCGAGCACCTGCGCCTCGCCCACGACGCCCATCTCGGGCATGTCGAGGTAGACGCTGCCGCCAACGTGAGCGCCGTAGTCTTCGAGCCAATCGTGACTGCGGAGCAACAAAGCACTCTGACACGATGCGAGGGCGAAAGCGAACGCAACCCCGATGATGATCTGGCGTTGCGTTGGTGATCGCTGGTGCAAGTGCCAAAGCATGGTCAGTTTTTCCAGATGCTTGTTTGCGGTTAGCGGGGGACGTTCGCCCAAGTACGACTACGACGCATCTGTTTTTTTCGCTTCCAGATGTGCGTTTCGATTCACTTTTCGCAGTCACCGATGCGGAGCCTTTGTGGTGACAAGAGATGCGTCGATTTTGGCACCCCGACTTGGCACCGACTTGGGGCCGACTTGACCCCGACCACGGCCCGACTTGTTGCCGTTTTGCCCCGACCGGTTGGCGTCGCAGTTGTTAGTGGATGGCGTGTTGTCCGTTGAGTGAAACCGGTGATGGCCGTTACTCCAGAGTGGGATTTCGCAGAAGCATACGTTCCCGAAGTTGCAGAGGCGAAATCGTGATGTACGTGGCTCAACCAGGGCGAAAACCGTGCGGACTTCGGATCGCAAACCGGGAAGGCGAAGTTCGCCAGCGTGGCTTCCGCGTTCGGCTTCTCCCCATCTCCTGGGCGTCCGCTTTGGCCTTGCCAGTCACATCCACCATGCTACCCACGTTGCAGACACGTTGGCTGTTGGCGGGAGATTCGCCTTGGCGTGGCGGTGACGCATCCGGTAACAATAAAAGCAATCGTCATTGGTGTCCTGGCCGTCGCCCAGGCTTGCGTGCGAACGAACTAACTATCCGGCGTGGTTTCGCTGGCGGAATCAGTGCGAACTAACGAACAAAGTCCTGACGGCGGCTGGAGCGACTTAGTTCGTTCGTTCGCAGGTGTTTTGTTCGCTCCTGCGGTCCCGCCAACTTAGTTCGTTCGTTCGCAAGTGTTTCGTTCGCTTCTGTCGTTCCAACAACTTAGTTCGTTCGTTCGCAAGGGGAAGCCAGAGCAAAAGCAAAGGCTGCCCTCAGCACGGATGATGGCGATCATTGATTGTTACCGCCCAAAAGGACGCTCAGCAATTGCTGTTACAAAATTGGAAACCGAGAAATGTTTTTGAAAAACCGTGGAGCGAAAGGTGGTCGGGGTACTGCTGCGGGAGCAGACGCAGGTTTGTGTTCTTCGTGAAGCTGTTGCCAGCCGAGGCGTGAGCCAAGGCAGGGGCGAAGTCATTGTGGGATGCAGTAACAAATCATCATGATCGCCGCCACACGCTGAGAGCAAACGAGCAAAGTCTGCTTTGTCTTGGCCTTCGCAAATGCAATCCCAAAGTTTGAAAGTCGTTACTCCTGCATCGTAATCAATGGCGAAGGGTCGTTCGCACACTGCGAGCCGTTAATCAATCTCTATCAGGGGGTGGCGGTACTGGTGTAATACGAAATGCCACTTCACCATTGCTTGAGACATTCAACGAATGAACCTTTTCGCATTTTCCCTTGGATAAGTAGATTTGAAGACCAAATCGGTCTACCGCAGCGACGGCCTCATCCACAAAGGCCAGCATCTGATCCGAAACAACTTCATCGTACCATTCCAAGGCCCGCTTGAGGTCTACGGGGAAACTGTCCTGAACAAGAGCCCCATGATACCAACCATCCTCAATATCACGAATGGCTACCTGAGCAATTTCTTGCCCATCGACGTCGATCATTACATAAGTGTCATTCATGTTGCTCTATAGTCCCGACGTGTCCGTAAAGACTCTGGAGAGTTCTGCAAGGTTTTCAGGCGTAAATCCGCTGACCCCACACGGGTGAATTAGTCTACCATGATTTGGGAAATTCCTCGTCGGATCGGGAATAACGTCGAAGCCTGCCCTTCGGATAGCTGCGATTTCGGCAGTTCCGACAACACGAGCTAATCTCCCAAGAGTTGAGCGACGACCGAACACACGTCTCATGGCTTCGGCCGCATCCTCGGGTGTTCCGCCGATGTGTACAGAGATTCCTGGTGGGTCGAGTCTCTCCTCGGCTGGCTTGAGGGTGAGATTTGAAGCAGCACCCCCGCCGATTCGCTGGGCCTCATCGCTGCCCGGCAGCGAGTTATTATGCACCAGCACTCCGCTTTCGCCCACCCTGTAGACATGATCCCCTTCCACTTCGATGTTGTAAACCGTCTCTGGCTCTTCCCTCTTGCTCCTGCTCTCGACTACCGTCGTCCCCGCCAGCGTCTTGAGCGTCTCGCCGATGCGGAGATCGATGGCTGACACCCACGCATTGCGATCCACTGACCAGAACGGATGCGTTGCGGTCACGCCGAGGGGGTTGGTTTCGCTTTCGAGCTTGAGGTCGTAGACCTCGCCAGAGGTGTGCTTGAAGGTGCCGGTGACGAGACGGCCCGGTGCCGGTTCGATTTCGGGACATTCGTTGATCGCCAGAACTTGGGCGAGGCCGACGGCGCTCATGTCCTGCATGTCCAGGCAGACGCTGCCGCCGACGTGGGCGCCGTAGTCGGCGAACCAGTCATCATTGCGGAGCAAGGCGATCTCGATGTTGTTCGAAGTACACCGCACGATGCGCAGTCGCTCGCGTCGCGGAGTATTGGTTTCGGTCGCCCTGCTATGCGTCACGACCCATTGACCAATGCAAACACGTTCGATCGGCAGTGCTCCAGTGGTGGCGTGGACTACGGTACCAGCCACAAAACAGCTACCACGCGCGGGTATTGGACACATCAGTGCTTCCAACTTGTTGGCAAGATCCTTCACTTTCACATCGAGTTCGGAGCTCAATGTGCGTATTCTACCTGCAGGAACACGTCCCCCTTGATTCCCACCTTGAGCGCCTGGTGCTCTTGCTGCGCCACCGTTTCCACCCTGATTTCTAGCAAGGAGCGATCGCAGCTCGGCGGTGGTGTCATTGACCGCAGTCAAACTAGTGCGGGCTGCCGAGGCTTCTGGTCCCGTGCGTGAGCCAAGGAATGTCTCGACGCTGCGTTTTCGTCCACTCCCGTGTTTAAATTCGGTGGTGGTGCCAGATGAGGCCGTGACAGCCGTACTCGTGGACGACTCGACACTGAGTGACCCTTCGCCGAAACCGAGCCGCTCGAAGATCTTCTCGAGAATTTTCCCGATGGCTGTTAGGACTCGACGGATGGGGGCCTGGACGGCGTCTGTGATTCTTTTGAAGAAGTTGTTGATTGTGCGGATTACGCTCACAGCTCCACTAGATGCAACCAACACGAGTCCGTCTAGCACTTTCGGCAAATGTCGGATTATCGTGTTTTTCAGTATCGCACCAAGTAAGTTTACTGGATTCTCCCCGTCAGTCGTTTCCCCTCTCACCGCACTCATCGCAGTTCCCAGCATTCTTTGGCCAGCCCCAAATACTTCGGCGATTTGCCCCGCATTTTGCACAAGGAAAATGATTCCATTTACCACCGTAAGCACCCAACCGATGATGGCTGCCGTGGGTTCCAGAAACTTTGCGGCCAACCCTGCGATCAATTTTAGAACGAACGGGGGAATAATTGCAGTTGCGGCACTCACAGCCAAATTCCAGAGTGTATCTGGGTTGGTAAAATATTCGAATGCACCGGTGATTTCACCCATGGCTTGTTCACCAAGTTCAGTGAGCCAATTCCCAATGCCTCCTGCGCTCTGAATACTCTCCATCGCCTGACGAATGAACTTAACGACCGATAGAAACTGCGTCACTCCTGGCACATGTTCTTGCGCCAATGCCAGTAGCCCATCAGGGCCGAGGCCGACAAGTTCAAGAACAGGCATCACAATGTTAGCGGGTTGGCCGCCAACCACAGCATCATAAATCCGCGTCGCATTTGCCACCCTTGTATCACCGACCATTTCAATGACAGCCCTTTTAAATCGCCTCATGGCTGAAGGGCAAATGTCTCCGGCATTCCCCGCGCCGTCTGCAGCACTTGCAATGTTCCCCATAATTCCAGGGTTCGGTGAATCGCAAAACGTTGACACTCCTTGAATCACGCCTAACCCAAGGACGTTCAAGATCTTTCCAGCGCCGTCGAGCCCTGTTGACAGCAATCTCGATGAATCAGCCCCAAAATCATTAACAGCACCGCACACATCCGTACCGAAGAACGTTTGAAATGCGTTACAACCGCATTCCGCCACGCTTTTCAGAACCATTGAGTAGACATGGCCACCAAACGAGAAGAACGTCTCGGTTTGTCCCGAGGGGTCAATTGCGTTGATGGGATTGTTTCGGACATAGCGATAGAGGTTGAGGTCACCCGCTTGAAAGCCGACTGGATCCTTACTGACAAAACGACCGAGGATGGGGTCGTAGTATCGGCCACCTTGATTGGCGTTACTGGCACCGAGCATATACAAATCGAGTTCATCTTCCCGGTAGTAGCCTTGCTTACCAACAAAGGTCATCGGCGAATGGCTATTGCCGTTTTGCTTTTCGACGAGTCCAAATGCGCGATACTTGTAACTATCCGTCGTGAACTCGTCCCCATCGATGAGGGCGTCTGTCGACCACTGCGCGTCGTAGAGGAAGTAGTTCGAATCCTCGTCCCCGTACTCACTGACAAGGTCGCCGTATTCATTATCGGCAAAGGTATAGACACGTTGCGTCGTATCTTCGTCGTCCGTCTCTTGTAAGAGACGTTCAAAGTCGTAGACGAAACGTTTGGTTTCAACATCCGTTGATCGTGAAACACGTTGTCCATCGGCGTTGTATGTGAAGTCGATATCACCTTGGATCGGTTGAGCAACCGTCATGCGATTCTCGGCATCCCACTGATAGTCTGTTAATTGGGAGGGTGTTTCGACCCGTGTTCGATTGCCACTTGCATCATGGGTGTAGGTCGTTGTACCGAAGCTATCTTCAACAGATTTTTCAATTTGATTGGCGCTATCAAAGAAGTAGGACGTAAACGTCGGTAAAGGATCGCTGGCGTTCTCCGTTCGCAACCGGCGGTTTCCTGCACTGTCGTACGTATATCCCGTGTCGTACGAAACGACACCCGTGCGTTCTTCGTGAGCGAGCTGATAGAGCCGGTCGTAGGTCCAGGTAGTTGTTCCCCCATCCAATTCTACTTGCGTCAAGCGATTGCCCATTCCGTCATACGTATAGGTCATCACGTTCACGGCCGTTCCGTCGGCCTTGACATTCTCGATGAGCTGCAAGTTCTTCGCTGCATCGTAGGAGTGAGACACCGTTGTCCCATTGCCAAGTTGTTTGAGTTCAACTTTGCCAATGGGTGTGTAGGCAAGCGTCGTTCGTTCATTTCTTGGATTAATAATGCCAACCAGTTGGCTGACGGCATCGTGGGTGTATGTGAAGCGACCACCGTCAATATCGCGAAGGGACGTGCGATTGCCAATCGGATCATAGGCGTAGGTCACTCGCTTACTCGATGGTTGAACCACCGCTTGAACAGAATTATCACGATTGTAGATCGACGTGGTTATGCCAGTGGCATCGGCCATTTGTGTGCGATTGTTGACGGCATCGTAGACGAACGTTTGGCGGTTATCATTGGGATACACTCTCCCGGTCATGTTTCCGACAGCGTCGAACGAGTGCGTAATGCGATCTCCTCGAGGAGTGATGCGCAGGTCATTGCGTGCCGCGGCATCGTAACTGGAGGTGGCGATATTCCCGAGCGGATCGATCAATTCAACCGTTTGTCCGGTAGCGTCGTACACGAAGGTTGTTGCGAAACCACGTCCATCGGTTACCGATATTTGCCGGCCAGCAGCATCAAACGAACTTTCGGTGGCGTGCCCCTCGGCATTAATTGTTCGGATAACTCGCGCAGCGGCGTCATAGACTTGCGTCGTTCTGTTCCCTTCCGGATCGGTAACGGAAATTTCTCGTCCAGCAACGTCGTACGTTTTCGTCGTGGTGAACGATCCCGTGTTTTGCAGAGCAATTTCACGTCCAGTCCGATCGAAAGTCTTCGTCGCCAATCCACCTGCGGCATTCTCGACCACGACGTTCTTTCCAGCTGCATCGTAGACATTGGTAGACGTGTGCCCGATCGCATCGACGGATGAAATCTGTTGCCCGATGGCGTTAAAGATCGAAGTGGATCGGTAACCGAGCGCGTCGGTCGTCGAAACTCTTCTCCCAGCAGCATCGTATGTTGACGTCGTCACGAATCCACGATGTCCTTGTTGTGTTATTTCTCTGCCCACAACGTCATAGCCCGTCGTAGCAATAACACCACGGGCGTTCGTTTGCGCGACCGTCTGTCCCATCGCGTCGTATTGGGAAGTTACGATGCGACCGAGCGCGTCAATCGTTGCAATGGATTGGCCGGCAGCATCAAATACGGTCGTCGCAATCTGTCCCAGAGGATTTTGACTGGCGATTTGGCGGCCAGTGGCGTCATAAGAGTTCGTCGAGACAAATCCCAAGGGATTGATAGACGTTTCGCTCTTGCCATCGCGGTTGTATTGGGTGGTGGTAATTTCCCCCAGTGGATTCACGTTGGCAATGGTGCGGCCAGCTTTGTCGTAGACGGTGGTCGTCGCATCGCCCAGTGGATTCAGCTTCGCAATCGTTTGACTCGCGATATTGTAGATGGTTGTTTCAATTTGTCCCAATGGATTGATCGTTGCGATGGCATGTCCCGTCACATCAAAGACGGTGGTCGAAACTTCACCCAGTGGGTTTTCGACAGCAACTTTATCACCAGCCAGGTTGTAGACCGTCGTTGTCGTCTCATCGAGTGGATTGGTGCCTGCAACGGTGCGATTGGCGGCGTCGTAGGTAGTTGTTGTTCGGAAGCCCAACGCATCTTCCGTGGCGATTTGTCGACCCGCGTCATCGAAGACCGACGTCGTTTTGAATCCCAGAGGGTTGGTGGATACAATCGGCCGTCCAGCCAGGTCGTAGGATGTCGTTGTCGTTGCGCCGAGGGCGTTGACTTTAGCGATCGGCTGACCGGCAAGATCGTAAACATTCGTCGA
>JBLHLE010000057.1:0-13983 GCA_047620805.1 Pirellulaceae bacterium | reverse complement strand
GCGTGGTTCGTGTTACTGGAGGCCAGCCGTTACTGCGCAACGGAAACTCGTTTGCCAGTCGGGTAGTTTCCTTTGTTCTTTCAACTTGATTGGGCAACCTGGTGGGGAGAGGTGGCGTTTGTGGAGCCCGATTTTCTGCTCCATCAAAGCTGACATACTCGAGGTTTTGCAATGATGCAGGCGGAGCCACGTCGGCGGTGGCTTGAGGGTGATCGACTGGGATAACATTCTTGTCGACCACCAAGCGGCGAGGTTCCGTTTCCTCCGCAGTGGGAATCGAGTTGCCACTACCCGGTTGGCGCTCGCCGGGAATCGCATTATCGGCCACGGCCGACGGTGGGTTAATTGACTTGTCAGGAGCAAGAAACCACGATGACAAGATTGCCGAACTGATCGCGAGCGCCGCCCCGGCCGCTATTGCTATCGGTAGTTTTATGAGTTTCTTTGAATCCATTACACGTCCGTATGAATGGGAGCCCAATGAGTTACCTAACAAACTATGCTGCGCGCAAAGGCACTCGTTAGTCATCAGATCGACCGAAGCGATCAAGACGATTGATGCAATCGGAAGAAAACTGCCAACTGTTGGAGTAGGTGAAATCGGAATCTTCAGCTAACTGATGCAATCGTTAAGCTTTAAGGCCCGAGATGTTATGATCCCGCCAAATGTTAAGGTCGACTTAACAGTGGCAATCGTTACAACCGTCACAAGTTAACGCGATATGCTTCCTCAAAGCTTGGTGTGGCCCGTTAGGGCTACGTGGATAGAACCGACCGAACGACTTTACACTGCGACCGGTGCTGCTCATTGCTTCGCCTGCATTGCATCGTATGGAAAACTGAATTCTCAGCTTTGAATTCTCAGCTTTGAATTCTCAGCTTTGTCGACGAGGCCTGAGAGACGGGCGAATCTCAAGCAAAACTATAAAAAAACGCGTTGTCAAAAACAACGCGTTGGGGTCAAGTCGGAAATTGTCGAGTGTACTCGTAGAGGGCGAGATTACCCGTAGAGGATTTGCTCGGTGGGCCGGTCCGAGTTCTCGGGATCATAGCGTTTGAAGCCACACATTTGCATGGCCAGCATGCTGAGGTACATCGGGTTGAGAATCAGGTAGCGTTTCCATAATCGCTTCGGCTCTTGCACGAGTCGATAAAACCATTCCAGCCCCCAGCGCTGTAGTCTAGGTGGTGCCTGAGGAAGGAGACCCGCGTGGAAGTTGAATGCTGCACCGACGGCCAGAATTGGCATCGACAATACGTCGCGATACTCATAGGCCCAGACTTCCTGCCGCGGGCAACCGAGCCCAACGAGAGTAATGCTGGCGCCGCTGGCCTTAATCGTAGCGACGGTCTGATCGCGTTCTTCTTCTGACAGGCAGCGAAATTTTGAAGCTTGCGAGCCGGCGATTTTGAGTTCGGGAAACTTTTCCAAAAGCTTGCCGGACAGTTGCTGCAGCAACTCTTCACTACCGCCGAAGAGGAATATGGGAAGGCCTTCGCGGGCGGCGCGCTCGCAGGTCTTCAGCATCAACGTCGGGCCGTAGACGCGATCTTCAAGCTTGGTGCCATGTAGCATGTTCAGCGCCCAACGGACGGGCTGACCATCGGGAACAACGAGGTCGAGCTGATTTAGCCGAAACCGATGTGTTCGATCTGTCGCTCCCGTCATCACGCCATGGACAGCCAGAGCAGAGACCGCGAGAGGTTGTTTGGCTTCCGCGGCCTCGGCAATCTTCTGAACGGCTGCTTCGTAGTCGACAGCGTCGATGCGAATGCCAAGTACGTTGTGTTTGCCTCGATCTATCATACGTGTGCCTCCGACCAACGCTCGACGTTGGTCTCGTAAATCTCTCGGCAGATTGCGGGCACGTCGCGAGTGAGTTGCCAGTCGGGGTAATGCGACTGGAATTTCGCTACGTCGCTAACCCACCACATATGGTCACCGACCCGGTTGTCTTCGGTGTAGGTCCAATTCATTTTCCGTTCTGTGAGTTCTTCACAGATCGTGATGGCTTCGAGCATCGAGCAGTTGCTGAAGCGACTGCCACCGATGTTGTAAACTTCACCCGATCGTGGAGCGCGAAAAAATTGATCGAAAGCGTTAATGAGATCCGCGCTGTGGATGTTGTCGCGAACCTGTTTGCCGTTGTATCCGAACACTGTATACGGAGTGCTGGTAGTCGCGCATTTGACTAAGTAGGCCAGGAAACCGTGGAGTTGTGTACCGGAGTGATTGGGGCCGGTGAGGCAGCCACCGCGGAAGCACGCGGTGTTCATGTCGAAGTAGCGACCATATTCCTGGACCATGACATCTGCCGCAACCTTCGAGGCACCGAACAGACTGTGCAGCGTCTGGTCGATCGACATGTCTTCGCTAATGCCCGTGTTGTAGGCATGCGATTCTTCGATCTCCCAGCGACTTTCGGTTTCGATAAGCGGCAGGCGGTTGGGCGTGTCGCCATACACTTTATTGGTCGACGTGAAAATGAAAACCGCTTCGGGGGCGAATTGTCGAGTCGCCTCGAGCATGTTCAGCGTTCCAACCGCGTTCACCGTGAAATCGGTATGTGGCTCGCGAGCGGCCCAGTCGTGTGACGGTTGAGCCGCGGTGTGAACGACTAGCTTGATGTCACTGCCGTAGCGTTCAAAAACATCGTCGATGTCTCCCTTGTTGCGAATATCCGCGTCGACATGACGATATCGGTTGCCGAGATCTGTCTCGAGCGACTGTTGTTGCCACTTAGTCGATGCTTCATCTCCAAAGAAACGGCGTCGCATATCGTTGTCGATACCGACGACATCCAAGCCTTGCTCCGCGAAATGTCGAGAAGCCTCTGATCCAATTAACCCTGCGGCGCCCGTTATGATTGCAACACTCATGATTACCTCTCTCGATGATTAGGAATTGATTTGTAACTAGTCATGCTACTTGTCGTCTCCGATGGATGCCGCCGACTGCCGGCGTTGAGTTTTAGGCCGATGAATTCCAGCGTTTTGGATAGACGTTTCATAGACATTGATTAGCATGTCGTAGTTGATTTCTGGCGTGTATTTTTCTTCATAACAGGCGCGGGCCGCGCGTCGCATCCCCGCTCGGTCTTTGTGATCGATGATTGCGGCAACCTTCGCACTCAGGTCGTCTGAGTCACCTGCCTCGAAGTGCATCCCCGTCGTGCCGTGGAAGACGTTTTCTTTCATCGCTCCGAGTCGCGAGGCGACTACTGGCGTGCCGACGCTATAGGCTTCAATGATGGTCCGTCCAAATGTTTCGTACCACGTCGAGGGGAAGATGAGGCAAGTTGCATCTGCGATGAACTGTCTAACCTGGTCGGACGTCTGTTGTCCCAACCATTCAATGCGACTGTCGTTCTCGGCTTGCTTTTCGACGGCATCGGACATTGGTCCCGTGCCAACGAATTTGAGCTTCAGATCGAAGTCGCTATTCTTCCAAGCGTCGAGCAACGTGCCGATTCCCTTTTCGTGAGACAACCGACCGACATAGACTGCGTAGTTACCTGACCCCGTACCCTGAATTGTTGTGTCGCGAACAAAGTTGGGTTTGACCAGGATTCGGTCTCCAGGGAATCCGCCTTCGATATACTTCTGTCGAGTGAATTCGGTGAGCGTATAGAAGAGGTCGATGTTGTTTTTCCAAGTCCCTTTCAGGCGATGATAAGCAAGCATGGTTGCTACCACGCTACTTGCCATTCGCGAGTTGCGATAGCAGCCGTGCAGAATCGCGGGCCAGGCGAATAACTTGCCGAGGCATTCTTCGCAAGGGCCATCTCCGCGAGTCATCACCGCGTTGGGGCACATCAGTCGATAGTTTCTCAGTGCCTGAACAACTGCCACTCCCTCGTCTCTGGCGGCCTGATAGATCGCCGGCGAGAGCAATGGGAAAGTGTTCGTGCAGTGCATTACGTCTGGCCGTTCCTTCTGGATCAGCTGTTTGACTTCTCGGTAGACGGTATTATTCCAGAGTGTCTTCTTGGCTACTTCCAGCTTTGATTGATTGGGGATCTCATCGTTATGAACGGTATATCGCAAGACGTTATGGCCTCGAGATTCCAAGAGCCATGCCTCATCTTCGAACGACAGGTCTTCACCTCCGAGCTGTCGGTAGTAGTTATGGCACAATAGTATTTTCACGCTAACCTCAGCAGTATTATGTCGTCAGTTGTTGGTGTTCTTCTTGGTTTCCCTGCCCACTAAACGTTTCGCGTTCGGTGCGGAAGTCGAGACTGTCGGCATACGCTTGTTGGGGGAATATAGTGGGTGCCAGTAACCGAGCACTGCCGCGAACGTACGCGATAGACCGGCTGATTTTGAACTGTGTGAGTAACTTGACCATTGGTGAGGACGTTAAACTGCCAATGGCGTATTTGGGGAAATTCACGATCGTCATTTGAGCCAGTCTGGCCAGACAACGAGTGATCAAATAGCAAGCTCCCCGCCGGCGATAGTCCTCGTTCGCCAAGTTCCAGCCGTGCCGTTTGGCGACCCATTTTGTATAGGCCGGCGAAATGCGATAATCGTCGACGAGGTGGTAGACGGTTGACGAGGGAGTGAACCAGCCTTCGATTTCCGCATCGTAGATGCGGTGCATCAAGTTAGAGTCTTCCGACGCTTGCGCTAGACTCTCGTCGAATACCCCAATTTCGTCGAATACCGACCGGTGCAGCATCAAATTTCCGGTGCCCGTACCGCGTTTGGAATGCAGACGAAATGGCTGAGTGTCAGTTTTCGTATGACTTAGTAGAAGTTGATAGACGGCCCGATTTTCTGGCGGGCACGAATCTGGCAACTGTACTTCAACGCCGCCGCCGACAACGCGTATGCTCTTCTCGCGGGCGAACAGAAACATGTTCCTGACGCAGTCGCTCGATGCGATTTCATCGTCGTCAATGTAGTAGATCCACTCGCCGCGAGCCTCGTCGATTCCGCGATTGCGGGCGAACGCTACGCCTTGCGAAGTTTCCAACGCGACTCGAAAAGGCACTGGAGATTCCAAAGCCAATCGCTCCAACACGTCTTGTGTATCATCGGACGAGGCGTTGTCGACTACGACAATCTCGTACGTTAACTCGTTATTCGTCTCCTGCCGGAACAGGCTTTCGAGCACACCTCGCAAGAGGTTGGAGCGATTGTATGTGCAGACGACGATAGTAACATCTGGTCTATTCATGGGTGCCTCCAGCTTTCGGAGTTTCCGCTGTATTCAAAGTAACGATGAAGGAACAGACGCGGACGATAGTTCCCGCCGACGCTCCCAGGACCATTCCGTATGCTGCCCCAAGCACACCGTAAATAGGTAACATTGCGATTACGCCGCCGATCGTCACCAGGGTCGTGACGATGTCTGCCGGTATGTTTGCTCGAGGGCATGAGACAGCCCAAATGCCGCCGCCAACTACAACCGATAGACTGTTGACTAACACCGCTAGGGACATCACAAACACCATGTGAGATGCCGTGTTGTAGTTGCCGCCATAGAGCAATTCGAGTATCGGTTCGGCGAAGAAGAACAAGGTCAGGTTTAGGGATCCGATGACAATCGCGAATAGAGCCGCTGTCTGGAACAGCAGTAGGCATAACGGCCTGCTGCCACTCTCGGCATAAACTCGCGGAGCATTTGCTCCGAGGAATCGACCGATTCCACTAACGAATACGTTGGCGGTACCGACTAACCCTCCGCAAGCCGCTACCACCGCAGTGTCCTTCGCGCCCAACTGTGCGGTCACGATCAGCGGGACAACGAACGGCGAGCATTCACCTATCAGTTTGCTGACGAGCGCCCATTTGGCAAACGTCCAATTGAGCAGCCAGTCTGGTCTGATACTCGTCCAACGGAATTGGAAAGACGTGGAACGAGCGAAGTACCACACGCCGCACGCTACGCCATGCGTAATTGCCAAAACACCCAACACGGACGAAGCAACCACCGCGTCACGCTGCACTAAAAACGTCAGGGCCAGTGAATGGACTACGAGCAGACCAATACTGATCATTAAGGTGAGCCACATTTCGCGATGCACGAACATCGTCTGGCGAAGATGGTCGTGTAACATCATCAATGGACAAGCGATAATCAGCATCAGGCCGGCATCGATGAACGGGCCGGGGGCGGACGAGAATACGTGTACCCATAAATTGGCGGTTAGAACCAAGGCGGTTCCAATAGCGATCAGCAGCTGATGAATGAGCGCGCTTCCAGTGAAGAAGTCGCGTTCGTTTTCAGCGAGGCGGTGATAGTGAACCGAGTATGGGGCGGATACGAGTCTGGACTGAAACTGTCGTGCGAAACTTACCGTTTGAAAGGCAAGGTAAAATATGCCGAGTTGTTCGGGAGATGCGTACCGTCCGAGGATAATCGTCGAGAGAAAACTCGCTGCGCTAATGAACGCTTGGTCCGCAACTGAAAGCAAGCCAGCGCGGACTGTGCCGCGCGGCGCGGGTGCGGTCGCTGCACGTGGCGCAGTTGTTTCCACGCTGGTGGCGTCCATCGAAAGTGTTGCTTGAGTTGTCATATTTCGTTAGTAAGTAACTCCGGCTGGAATTTGCTTGTCGCGTGGCAGGGTTTTGCCATGCTTGCGGGCAGCGGCTTCGTAGATCTGAATTAGTTTCTGGTAGTAAACGTCGTCGCCCAATTCGCCTGAGGCGAACTCTCTGGCGTTGACGGAGAGCTGTTTGTACAAGTCGCCATCGTTCCAAAGTTGTCGTATTCGTCGTGCCAGTTCGGCTTCGTTGTCGGGCTCGAAAAGCAAACCCGTTTCGCCATCGCGAACAATCTCCGATAGACCGCCAATGCGAGAAGCAATGACGGGTATCCCGTGACTCATTGCTTCAACTATTACCAGCGGACACATTTCGAAACACAGACTGGGTACGACGATGAATCGCGCCTGGCGGTAGAATGAGTTCATCTCGTCTTGATTGCAGCGGCCCAAGAACGTGACGTTTGATCCAACCTGCGATTCCAGTTTTGTTTTTTCGACGCCATCTCCAGCCAACCGAATCGGAATCTCTGGGATCAGATGGCTCGCTCGCGCCAGACACGAAGTCCCCTTTTCCGGGCTGAGTCGGCCGGCAAAGCCGACAAAGGATCTTTCCACCGCCAAGTCGAGATTATCGTCGACCGGACTGGCGAAAAGGTTCGGCAGGACGGAAATCTGGTCGTCTCGGAATCCGTAGTTCTGGAAACGTTCGCGGGCGAAAGTGGATAAAGCGATCACCGTTGTGACGTTGTCAGTGAACAGTTTGAACTTACGCGCGATCGTGGCTCTAGCGGCGTACGCTACGCTCTCAAGAATGTTTTCTCGGCAGTTTTGCAGTACGCAGTTGTATTCTTTGCCGCCGACACATTTTTCACAGATCTTGCCTTTGTTTAGGTGGTCCGATCTGGGGCAGGTCAAACCGTGATTGTGTACGGTTAAGACTACCGGGATGTTTTCTTCGCGAGCCGCAACGAGAACGGAAGGAGAAAACAGCGGATACAAATTGTGTGCGTGGACGATGTCCGGCTGGTATTCCGCAATTACATTTTTCATCTCGACGTAGGACTTGCGACTGTAGAGGCCGTTCCAAAATGCGGAGAACTTCTTCAATACACTGTGGTCGATGCCAACGCTGCTGCGACTCATAACGCGACACTCACCACCATTCGCTTCAACCAAATCCGTAACGCGATCGACAACGGTGGCTTCACCGTTGAACAAAGTTCGGTATTGATTAAAGACTTGTAGGAGTTTCATGACTTAGTGCTAGTGTGTTGCGGTAATTGTGTTGCGGTAATTGGTGAGTGCTGCTCTTGTTTTAAGATTCAATTGGACGGTTATCGCGGAAGTTCAAGTTGTCGAAAAAGTCGCGTTGAGGAAAATGTGCTGGCGATATGATGGACAAGGTCCGGCGGACATATCCCTCAGTACGCCACATGTCCGACCTGTATCCCAAGGCTTCCCCCTTTCGCCCGCGAAGCGAGTTCCAGAGGTAACGCGGGAGGTCCAGGACGCTGGACTTTGCCACTCGCAACAGACACATTGCCAGAAGCATTGCAACGCCCGACCTTTCGTAGTCAAAGTAGGCGGCATGCTCCGCACCGCTAGACATGGCATCCCAGCGAAAGTAGTTTGGTGACAATCGTTCCTCGGAGATGCGGTGGCGAATGACGGCTTCCGGTGAATACCAGATTTCGTATCCGGCTTCCCTTGCCCTAACGAAGAAATCGAAGTCCGATCCACCGTTGACCATTGATTCATCAAATTCACCGATCTCTTCGAACAGCCTTTTGGCGACGAGTGCATTGCCGGTACCGGGGAGGTGCGAGTCCTCATACGGCTGCAGATTTTCGTAGTGATCGATTTCCCGCAAGGCTAACCTGCATCTATGGCCGAGGCTTTTAAGAGTTTCCTCCGGTAGGTCTAGCTTGACGGGCCCGCCTGCGACTAAGGCATTCGTTGCCAACGCCGCAAAGTACAAGCTCTTTAACCACTGTGGTTCAGCCAGCTGATCGTCGTCAAAGAACGCGCACCATTTTCCTTGAGCGTTTCTAATTCCGCAGTTCCGAGTCGGCGCGTCACCGGGTTTCTCTTGACAGAAGTAACGAACCGGAACGTCGCATTCTTCCGCTACGGCCTCGACGGCTTCGCGGGTATTGTCTGACGACGCGTTGTCGACCACGATGATTTCTGTCTTGAAACGGCCGTTCGTTTCCTGTTGCGCTAAGGAACGTATCGCATCGCCGACCCAGTGCGCTCTGTTGAATGTCGGCATGATGATGCTGACCAAGTCCGCTTTGCCGGGTAGGCAGTCCGCTTTGCCGGGTAGGCAGTCCGCTGTCAGCGTCGAGTTAATAGCGGCCAACGATCTCGCCCTCTCGATCACGCAATTCTCTTCATGTCCTGCCGTAGATTTCTCGTTGCGATTAGAGAAATCCTTCCGAGTGAATGGTTGCAGAAAGAAGTGCTTCAGTTTGGGAGCCCAGCTGTACCAGCCACCGAGACGACCGGCGATCGTTTTCGCCGTGTCCCACGGGAAGACATTGAAGCGTCCCCAGTGATACGGATCGCGAAATGGCTCATTGAGGATGCCTTGCGTGGAAAGCGAACATTTAACGCCAACTTGGCGAACCGCTTCTACCATTTCGTCGCTGGCGTAACCCAGGCGCGGTGTTCCGTATGGAAATGCGAATGTGAATTCTTTCTGACCGAACAATCGCTCGAGTTCGGCAACATTCGTTTCCAGGTCTTGGCGAAGGTCGTTGGGACGTCCGCGAAAATCTTGATGTGTGTGTGTATGGGCGCCGAAGTCGACCAACGGATCGGCGGCTAAGTCCTGACACTGTGCAACTGACAATGGGCGATACGATTCGGCTGGCACCTGGTCTCGATATTTCTGGCCCCAGTAGTCGAAATGAAAGGGATCGGCGTTGTCGAGAAACGCTGTGCAGAGGAATATCGTAATCGGTACTTGTAAGTCCGAGATGACTGGCCAGACATTGTGGTAAATTCCCTCGAAGCCGTCGTCGAAAGTGACCGCTGTTGTTAGAGCTGGAATTCTCTTGCCCGAGTTATAGTGGTCCAGCATTTTTCGAAGCGGCCAGAACTGGTAGCCCAGCAGGACCAGTCCTTCAATTTGCTTTGCGAATTGGTCAGGTGTGACATTTATCGACGGCTTGGGGACTCCGGGAGTGTTCTCGGCAATGCGATGGTACATCAAGATGCCAAAACGATTGCCGGATTTGTCACCGGCGAATGTTCGCAATCCGGCTCCCAACTTGTTCACGAATCGGATTCCGAGATCTTCCGCCAAATCAGCCAAGAACGGCTTGACTGGTTTGGCGGTTACTGCCGTAAAAGTCAGGTTCGTTTTGTGTTGAGTGGTTGGGGCCATCGTGCTTTCTCGTTGAATTTCGTCTAGCGAAATTCCATCCATTCCCGTAGACGATAAAACATGCGAGCCGGAATACGCGCCGGTCCTCGAAGTGGCGAATTTCTTAGCCACTCCCGTGTGACTCGCCAGCCCTCGCGCACCATCCGGTGTACAGGTCTCAGCTCAACCGTACCTTGCGACACAGAGGTAGCTCCGCTCATCGCCCTTTTTTTGTAGGGTACGACTCCCCGACCTAGGTCGAGTCGGTCAATTCCTTCCGCATGACACGATTGTGCCAAATGAAGCAATAAGATCCGTCCGGGTGAGTATTGAGCGAATTGCGGGTTGTAGGTCGGGAACCACCAGTGCAGAACTCGTTGACTACGCATACCCATGTGCACGCCGACGATGTCATCGCCTGCGTACAGCACGCCTAATGCTCCCGCGAACTGCGGTGAATTGAAATCGAGCAATCGCCGCAGCAACTTAACGGTCCAAGGAAAGGAAAAAACGTCCGTGATCTGCGTCTCTTGGTATTGCGCTGATTTCCATTGCACCATCAATTTGAAGACCGTATCGTCGACCATTGCGAATTCTAGTCGCAACTTGCCCACTTCTCGCTCCAGCTTGCGACTCTTGCGGAGCGTTTGCTTCAATTCACTCGCACCCGTTTTTGAGAGACGGGATTGGTAATTCTCAAAGCCCTGCGACAAATCCAAATACGGCGATAGATCGACAACCGTCGTGTGTTCTTTAAATGGAGTTTGGCTCGTCAAGACGTGGTCGAAGTCCCACACGGAAAGACCGCAGCTGCGAATTAGTTGGCGGGCGCAGAAGGTCAGTTCTGGGTCTCCGATAACCGCCTGGTAATCGGAGAGTCTTCCTCCGAGTGGCTTCGCCGCGTGATGTTTCGTTCGTTGATATGGGAACAGACCGACCGTCTCTCCCGCTTTGCTGAGAACTGCTACTTCGACGTCGTCGCGAACGCTGCCCACGGCCCTGGCGAAGTCAGGGTGAAAGTAAGGACTAATCAGTTCGGGGTTGGTCGCTTGCCAATGAGCCCATAAGTCCCAGTGTTCGCTGGTCAATTGATCGATCTTGAAAGGAGTTATCTTCATCCGCCGACAACTCCGATCTCCGCGATGACGGGCGACCGATTCACGATACTCGATTTGGCTCGGTAGACCGTCATCCGTTCCCAATCGGAGTTATCCGTAACAACTTCCGCTTCGACTTCCAGCCAATCGCACTCGGCCAAAACATCGCGACGGCAATTGGGCAAGGCGTAAATGATTTGCATGTCCCGCGGGTGAGCGGCGAGGCTTTCGCGTAATCGTTCCAGCACGAGCTGCACGATGTTGGCATCGAACGGGTTGTACATGAAGACTACATTGAGATCGCTTGGTGGCTCGAATGTCGTGGCGTCCGTCTCGATTATTTCAACGTCTTGAGCGGAAAGCAGAGCTTTAGCCGCAGCGACGTTGGCTTCCGCGATACGACACAAAGACAAACAGATTTCGATTCCCAAAACTTTTTTGAAAGGACGACGGCCTGCTAGTAGCACCGCCCTACCCTTTCCGCAACCGTAGTCCGCGAAAACGGACCGCGACCAGTCGATGTCCAACTTCGAAATCGCCAAGTGAAACGAATGGACGTCGATCGGTTGGTACCCGAAACCGTCCTCGGCCACGCCAAGTTCCGCGCCGTCAATGCTGCCACCCGTATCGAGCGAGTGTTTTTGTTCGATGCGATGCCACCACCATCGCCAGAAGTTTCTCCGCACGATTGGCACGATTCCCTGCTGGCGAATCGAACTCCAGACTCTGGCGAGCTTTGACGGTGCCTTCGTTGTCTTGGTGGTTGTCTTGCTAGTTGTCGTCATGGTGTCATCCATCGGTAATGCAGTTGTTTGAATGTGCTTTATTGCCCGCGGGCAGCTTTGATTGAATGAACGAGCTTGCGGGCCGACTCGCCTAACGCTGTCGATTTGGCCCACTCTTTCGCACGCATCCAATTCTGTTGGATTGCTCCGGTCACTCCATTTCGCGAAACGATTCCCTCTGCCAGCTCAATCGCACCTGAGCGAAAACTTCGCTTGAACGACTCCGGACCCTTCCCCATGTCGATGCGTTGGATTCCTAGTGCTTCGGCTGCTTTGGCGAGCTCCGTGAGTAGGATCAAGCCCGGCGAGTATTTGTAAAACTGTGGGTCGAAGCATGTTACCCAGCCGTGCAGAATCTGCCGCGATCGCACGCCGATAGTGGCGGCCAACAAATCGTCACCCACGTAAACAGCCGATAGCATCCCGGCGAAGTCCGGGGACGATTTATTGTGCAGCGAATGTAGCAGTGGGCGGATCCATTCGGTCTGTAACGCGTTGGGGAGACCTTTGTGTTGCAATTGTTTCGCCTTCCAATCCAACACCTGATCGAGGACGACGGGGTTCGTCTCACGTGCAACAAATCGAAGTGCAGCGACATCGCGTTGGATCTTTCGACCTTTGCGAAGCGCCTCGCTTAGTTCGTCGCTCTTGGCCTTTTTGCGTTCCGCTCGGTAAGCGTCGAACCCGTTCGACAAGTCCATGAACGCCGACTCGTCGTTGATGACGTGGTACGCGGCAAAGGCAGCTTGTTCCGCCAGCAGATGATCGAAGGACCAACTCTGTAACTCGCAAGCGACCAACAGCTCGATCGGATCAAACACGAGATCGGACCCAATAATCGCGCCCTGGAAATCAGCGAGTGGACCTGCGAATGGACTGCCGTGTCCCGCCTGATCGCGATGGAATGGAAAGAAGCCAACTGTGGCGCCATCTTCTTCGATTACCGCAACTTCAATTCCGCCGCGAAATTCCGCCACTGCTTGGACAAGCTCAGGGCAGAACAATCCACTCGCAAGCCCTCGGGATTGCGTCTGGATTTCTTTCCATAGCAAAAGCTGAGTGGAAGTCAGTTGTTCTGGAGTTTGCAGCTGAATTTTCATGTCAATCTAGTTTTGAGAAGGTTCGCGTTGACCAGTCGAAGCCAACGCATTGCATGTTGCGAAATCTCTGCTTATGTCGGTTGTTTCTTACGCCAGTCGAACCATTGCCGAGTTCGAGAGAGCAGGCGGGCGGATGCCGCAAGCCCGCTGCCGAACTGATTTTGTTTCAGCCACTGTCGAGTTTGATACCATGTACGTCGCGCGATTCGTTTGGTCGACGAACAATCGACGGCACCGATCGCAACGGAGCTCGCGTCAGAAGCCAGCCGCCGCTTGTACTGTTGCGGACCCGGACCAAAATCGACTCGCTGAACCTGCTGCTGGCTCAGTTTCTTGGCCATCTCCAAAAACAAAATAATGCCCGGCGAGTATTTACCGAAGTCGCGGTCATAACTCGGGAACCAAATGTGCGCGACTTGTGGCGTCGCCAGGCTGAGGTTCACTGCGATGGGGGTGTCATTCGCAAATAACACCGAGTAGAGTCCCTGGAAATTAGCCGTTTTGGTGTTCTTCATTCGTCGTAACAATTCGACAATCGACTCTTGTTGGAAGATGTCCGCCACTCCGGTGTCGTGGTGTTGTTGCGACTTCCACTTGAGCAATAGTTGAAACAGCGAATCATCTTCCGATCGCAATTCCATACGGACCGGGCCGACAGTGCGTTCCAGCTGCCGCTGCTGCCGTTCGACCTTGGTCACGTAGCTCGTTCGTGTTTTCGCAATTTCGCGGTACTTTTCATAACCACCGCTCAAATCGATATACGGTGCACTACCCACGTGTAGATGATACGGAGCCATCTCAGTTTGGGATGTCGTCCAATGGTCGTAAGACAGCGTGGAAATGCCCGCTTCGCGAAGCCAGTCAACTAACGAAAACTCGATTCCAGGCCGGATTACAGCTGCTTGAAATTCATTGAGGCCGTTGGCCACGGGCGCGGCGGTTTTTGGTCCCGTCCATTGAAATGGTAAGAACGCAACCGGTCCGCTCGAGTCTTCGACCTTTAAAATATGGACGTCAGCAATAGCCTTAGAGGCTTCCAGGACGAACTCGGGAGTCATGAAAGGACTGAACATCTCGGTTTCCCCGAGCATGCGAGTCCAGCATTCGCGGTCCGAACTGGTTAATTCATTTGGG
>JBLHLE010000056.1:0-14230 GCA_047620805.1 Pirellulaceae bacterium | reverse complement strand
TAGTTAGCAACACAGACAATGCAGTCTAGATAATATTCTGATTGGCATTATTGTAGGCGCGATACATGACTTCGTTAACCGCCGCTCCTTCTTCTCCGGAAATTTCTGGGGCGCGATTCTCTCGAATGGCCGCAACGAAATCCGCAATCAGCGGGGCGTTGAAGTTTTCACTGGGCGGCAAACGAAACTGCTCCTGTTGTCCGGCTTTTTGTATCTCGACATGACCTCCATTAAGAGGTGTGCACGTCAACCGTCCTGCGCTTCCCACAATCGTTAGTTCATCGGGGTCGACGGGCGAACCAAAGATGCACTGCAAAACCCCGTGCACTCCAGACTGAAAGCGGCAAATAAAGGAAGTACAATTCTCCGCGGCATGATCTTGTCCGAGTGTATCGCAAAACGCTTTCACTTCGACAATCGGACCGAACCAATGGAGGAATAAGTTCAGGCGATGGCTGCCAATATCCATCAGCGAACCGCCGCCCGCTTTCTCCATATCGACTCTCCAGATCCCCTCGAAATCGGCCGGGAATGGTGGAGTCGCAGTGACCGCCGTGACGGAGTAGATCTGCCCCAATTCGCCAGCTTGAATCACTTCTTCAATCTTCTTCGAGGCCGGATAGAATCGTCGATAATAGGCCACACCCAAACGCACGTCCGCTGCCTTGCAGGCCGCGACCATATCTTCGCACTCTGCGGTGGAGATCGCCATCGGCTTTTCCACCAATACGTGTTTCCCAAACGTTGCCGCGTGTAACGTTAACCGATGATGAGAATCGACTGGCGTAGCGATGTAGACCGCGTCGACCTCTTCCGACTCGATCAGCCGCTCGCCGTCGTTAAACGGCAAGCGAACGTCAAAATGGCGGCAGAAACGCTCGAGCTGAGCGGCATCTCTTCGGCACGCCGCGACCAATTCGCTATTGGGCTCATTGCGGATCGCATCGGCGACGCGTTTCCAAACAACGTCGCCACAACCTATGATTCCCCAACGCATCGTCATGAGATTTCCCAAATTGTCAGATGATTTGCACCATCATGCTAACCACACAAGCCAATCAGGGAAAGCGTCGTACATGCGTTTTCCAGCGCTAGTGCCAACTCTCTTTCAGGCCACGAGTCTTGAGACCAGCAATCATCCCCGGTCGAAGTGGTTCATGCAGAATCCCCAAATGTTGAGCTATGCGATGTTCTTCGCGCTGCCGAACTGCCCCAGCTTCCGCTCGACCAGCAAAGAACACAAACGCCGCCAGAAGCAACAACATCGGTTCGCCAAACGATACCGCCAAGATTCCGAACCCGACGGCGACGACTTGGCCGACTGTTGCAGCAATGTCCGTTGCTTTTACGTACGGCAAGAAGAACGCCAAAACCGATCGAAACACTCGACCACCGTCCATCGGAAATGCGGGAATCATGTTAAAAACGACAAGGCCGATATTCACAGCCAGCAAGTTGAACAGGAAAGAGCTGCCGACGAGACTGAACGAAAATGCCTGAGTCAAACTTCCAGTGAGGAACAAGACAACACCAAGTATCAATGCAATCGCCACATTGACAGCGGGACCTGCCACGGCAATCAGAAACTCTTGACCCGGCTTGCGAGGAATGCGATCCAATCGCGCGACTCCGCCGATCGGGAGCAGAGTAATATCTTTCGTACCAATTCCGAATCTTCGTGCCGCAAGTGCGTGTCCAAATTCATGCAAGACGACACAACCAAACACGGCCGCGATCCAAACGAGACCAACGAGGATTTCCAAAATGCCGCCGCCGCCCATCAATGTAGATACGGCGATCCACACCGGAAGCAGGATGAACGACCAATGCACAAACACGCCGATTCCTGAATACTCGCCGATTTTCCAACCTTTACCCATCGTGCTCTCCTTTGTCTATCCTGTTCACCTCGTCGGTAACCCGCTGATGGATCCGACCGACTGAAGTGTGTAGCGGACGTCGCCTGTTTGACGCCTCATCTCGGGCGCCTCATCTCGGGCGCCGCTCGTCCAAGTCTTGCTCTTCGTGTCCACTGAACTATAAATGCACATGCCGTACCAAATCACCTCAATCGATTTTGCCGGTGGCAACTCAAGTTCCGGTCGTGCACTTCGATGGGGCTCACTCAATGTTGGTCGAATTCGCTCGGTGCGTGGCACATCCTTTGCTTTTATAGTTCGTTGGCAGGAACGAGACCGTTTGCGAGTGTTTTTCGGCGTTTTCGACGAAAAACCAGACGTAGCAATACGCTACATTGGGGCATTTGGCAGCGCACAGAATTGGCCGCGAGCGTGCACATTTGTCTGGTGCCGCGCACGTTTGTCCGGCCACATTAAAACCACCGACAGGAATTTGTTGTGAAGATCACCGCCAAACTAATACTCGTGTTTATGTTAGGCATCATGATCGTGACTTTGATCAACGGCTATCTGGCAGTTTTGCGCGAGGATCGGATCTTTCAGCAGGAAGCAAGCAACGAAGCGCGGCGCGTCGGCAAAGCCATTGGCGCGATCCTAGCGAACGCCTGGAACGCCATAGACGCGGACCGCGCAGTTCAGATCATTCGCCGCGACACCTCCGACCTCGAAGACCTAGACGTGCGTTGGGTGATTCTCAGTAAAGCCGCAACAGAAGCGACACGTCCAAAAGTTGCCGCCGAACAAATGCCGCAGCTGCGTTTGCGGGAGACGTCATCGGTTGTCGTTCGCGACGCAGAAGGGCAATCTCATTTATTCACGTATTGGCCAGTGGCAATTACTGGTGGTGTAATTGGCGGACTCGAATTCAATCACTCGTTAAAACAGCTGGAACGCAAAAAGAGAGAAATGATTGCGCTCACTCTTTTGCAAATGGCGTGTATGACGATCGTCACCGTTTCACTCACGGCGTTGGCTGGCATCAGGCTCGTCGGCGAACCACTGAAGAAGCTCACTGAAAAAACGCAACGCGTCGCGTTAGGTGACCTGAGCCGTCCAGTCCAAGTCCGCGGCCGCGATGAGTTGGCGGAGTTAGCTCAAAGCCTTAACGACATGTGCGACAAACTAGATCTCGCTCAAACTCAAACCGCCCAAGAAGCTGCAGCGAAGCTCCGCGCCGTCGAACAGTTACGCCACGCCGATCGACTGCGAACGGTAGGACAACTAGCTTCCGGCGTGGCTCACGAACTTGGAACTCCACTGAACGTCGTAGCTGGCCGCGCCGCGCTAATCGCATCAGGAAATCTGCCCGTTGACAAATTAGTCGAAAGTGCCCAAGCGATTAAATGCGAAGCGGAACGAATGACTCAGATCATCCGCCAACTGCTCGACTTCTCCCGCCGCACATCGCCACAGAAAACAGATTGCGATATACGCTGCGTCGTCAACCAAACGACTCAGCTACTTGCCAGCATCGCCAGTAAATCTAATGTAGAAATTGTTACGACGCTTCCAGACGAGCCGGCCAATGTGCAAATCGATCAAGGACAAATTCAGCAAGTACTCACCAACTTGGTAAACAACGCGATACAAGCAATGCCCGCTGGCGGAAACATCACTATCGACGTCCAACAAGTCGAATGGACACCAGCAACGGCTGGCAGCGAACGCGGAGAATATGTCCGAATCGTGGTGCAAGACGAGGGACAGGGCATCCCGCCCGAGAATATGGACTTGCTATTCGAACCCTTCTTCACGACAAAGGACGTCGGCGCAGGAACCGGACTGGGCTTGTCTATTACTTACGGTATCATTCTAGAACACGGCGGTGAAGTTGAGGTCCACAGTGAAGTCGGCAAAGGAAGTCAGTTTTTTGTCTACTTGCCAAAACCTCTGCGATTAACGCAACTGCTTTAAGACACTTACAGGATAATTTAATGAACCGAAGTTTACTCGTTGTCGACGACGAACAAGCGATGTGTGAGTTGCTAGAAGCTGACCTCACCATGCGTGGCTTCGAAGTAACTTGGTTCACTTCGCCAGAGCAAGCGCTCGAAGAACTGAAACAAACCACATTCGACTCCATTCTCACCGATCTAAAAATGCCGCGTATGGACGGCATTCAATTCTGCCGGCACGCCGTCGAAGCTCGTCCCGACATCCCGGTAATCGTCATGACGGCATTCGGCAGCATGGAAACTGCCATCGAAGCAATCCGGGCTGGGGCATACGACTTCATCGTCAAACCGTTTGATACGGACGTGTTGAAATTGACTCTAGAAAGGGCGTTAAAGCACAGGGCTCTTCAAAAACAATTGGAGGTTCTTAGCGAGGCAGTCCAGCGAACTCAACAATTCGATGAGCTCATTGGTGCTAGTCCTGTCATGCAAACCCTGTACGACCAAGTCAAACGCGTTGCGGATTCCGAAGCGTCAATTCTGATCACCGGAGAAAGCGGATCTGGCAAAGAGCTAGTTGCCCGCTCAATTCACCGACGCAGCCGTCGCATCCAAAAGCCATTTGTGGCGATCAATTGTGCGGCTCTTCCGGAAGCACTTCTCGAAAGCGAACTATTCGGTCACGTGAAAGGCGCCTTCACCGACGCCCGCGCCGATCGCAAAGGGCTATTCGAACAAGCGGAGGGCGGCACTCTCTTCCTGGACGAAATCGGAGAACTCCCGATCGCCATGCAGCCAAAGCTGCTGCGTGCGATAGAAGAAGGCAAGGTCCGCCCCGTTGGTGCAAACAACGAAATCGAATTCGATGCGCGAATCATCACCGCGACCAATCGCGACTTGGAATCGGCAGTCGAAGATGGTCAGTTCCGCGAGGATCTTTTCTTCCGTGTAAATGTTATTCAACTGGAGGTTCCGCCGCTGCGGGCGCGAGGTACCGATGTACTGCTACTGTCGCAGTATTTCCTCGACCTGTTCGCTAAACGGTCGGGCAAAGGCGTTACCGAATTCTCCGAACAAGTTGCCGAACGACTCATCTCTTATCACTGGCCAGGAAATGTGCGCGAACTGCGAAATGTCATGGAGCGAGCCGTCGCGCTGACGCGGTACGACCAAATCGTCCCCGAAGATCTCCCTCAGTCCATTCTCGAGCACAAAGCAACTCAAGTCGTTCTCGCTGGTGACAATCCCTCAGAACTTGTTCCCCTTCAAGAAATCGAACGGCGTTATATCGAACACGTCCTCACGGCGTGTGACGGCAACAAGACCAAAGCCGCCAAAGTCCTCGGTCTCGATCGCAAGACGCTGTACCGCAAGCTAAAAGAAGAAAAAGACGAGTAGCTCGGCTCGCCTACGGCACGGCAGTTACGCTAGAAGACGAAAAACCAGAGACGAACTGAGCGGGGAGGTAGCTCGTGTAAACGCGCCACCTCACTTGGCCAATTCGGTTAAATCGGACAAGTCGTACGATTCGAGTGCGCCGTGGACTAGGTGAACTAGTTGGCCTTTGATTGTTGGCTTCTCGAGCATTTCCGACCAACTATTAAAGGGAAGCTGGATATCAACTTTTCCGTAGAGCTGCCTTTCAAGCGCCACCGCGTGGAGCGCCGGAACGCTGGCGACCTGCCGTGCAATAACATCGACGGCGCTCGACTTCGATTGCTCTGCCAGAAACTGTGTACTTCGCCAGATGTCTTCCGTTCGCAATCCAACGATCGGCCTGTCCATCATGTACGCCACGAAGATATTGTCCCAGTCGCCACCCCATTGGCCAGTTTCGCCTCCACCAGTCTCCCCCGTTCCCGACAGATCGACTGCGAAGACGATTCGTCCCGCCCTGACTAGCTTCTCGATTTCGCCACCTTCCTGAGCATCCACGTGTTTACCGAGGCCATTGAGGTACAGAATCGGGTTACCCTCGTGTTCTTCCGGCACGAACATCAACCCCGGCAATGGAATATCGTTTTCGCCAGTCAAAACATACTTATCGATGCGATAACCAGATCGAGCAAGCGTCCCAATTTTTTTGGACGTCGTGGCGGGCAGTTCAGCAAGAGTTGAAACTGCAATCAACTTTCGGACTTGTTCGACAGCAACTCCTTTGGGATCTGCGTCCCAAACTTTGGCTCGCAACTCAGCCAGCTGTCGGTTGCGGCCGGCGTTCAACTCCATGACCGACTTTGCGTTTGGCAGCAGAAGTACTTGCCCAGCAGGCGTGCACTGAATCTGCTCCGCAGTCAATGTACTGACCTCTTGTTCTTCGACCAGCCGGTCGATTCCCACCAGCCAGCGCAACATCCAGCGCGCGACCGCTACGCGCATCGCCGATGGGTAGCCATGCTTGCCGTCGACCTCGACCAGATCAACGCGTTCGGGAAATCCCAGTCGAGTGTAAATCCGTTTGCCTTCGCGATGGACATCCCAAGCTCCTTGAATATCGACGAAATCGTCAGTCGCTGAACAGATCAGGGTAGGACGAGGAGCGCGGATAATCGTGAAATCGCCGTGATCTAAACCGCGCGCTAATTGGCCAGCGATATTCTGTTCCGCATCACCGGGCCCAATCGTGAGCAAGCGGCGACGCCATGTCGCCACGGAACATGCGGGCGCGGCTGCCACAATTCGCTCGTCCAATGCCATTAGATATTCGGTCAGCGTTCCACCACCCGATTGACCGGCACAGCCGAGTTTCGTGGCGTCGACATCTTTGCGACCACACAGATAGTCGAGCGATCGAACCCCGTCGACTACTCGATAAGTCGCCGTATTCCAGCCGACCAACGCACTGCCGATACCGACCATCGTATGTTCGTTGGTAGATTTTTGGCGAGGCTTACCTTCGCCGTCTAACAATTGATACCGTTCGCCCTGACCGATCGGATCGTAACACAATGCCGCAATTCCATTGCGGGCCAGCAACATCCCCATTCGTTGATACCCGCTCGATGCCTTCCCGTTGGAAGTGTGACCACAGGGAATTATCACGGCGGGGTAGGGGGCCGGCGTCGTGGGAAGATACAGGTTGGCCGTGACGAAAAACTGTGGACGGCTCTCGTAGATCAAATTCTCAACACGGAATCGTTCGCCAGTGTGCTTGCTGGTCACGCGAGCATTCAACGGAGTCTGTTGCGGACGCCCGCCGAGTTGCTTCCAAAAGAACTCCCGCAAGTCAGTTTGATAATTCGCGATCTGCTCTGGAGTCTTGATCGATTCGAGAACCGCATCGCGACGTTGCAAAACAACTTCCGCTTCGCGATGTAGATAACGTCGGACCGGATTCTTGCCGACACTCTCTTCAGTGCCTGGCAGTACCTGCCACCAGGAGTCGTCAGCGGCGAGCGTAGAAACGCAAACTAGCCAAGCTGCACAACTCAGGGCGCAACGTGCGATTGATCGAGAAACAGGCCGACAGTTAATCGCGCGACACATGATCACTCCGTTCGTCTTGAGATGGATTGGTCGCCTCGTCTGCACGTAACACAGACTTCATACACTGTCTCTGTCGGTCGCTATTCTATACGTATTCCTTCCGCCAGAATATCAGCGACCCCAGCAAGATCAAAACCAGGCCACCAAAAATCAGTACCAGCGTCGCATTGCCGCCGGAAATAGCTTGAAACATGTCAACTCCGCCATTTTCTCTCTCAAAACCGAGTGTTTCAGACGCATCGAGTATCAGGCATTTGACGTAGAAGGAAACGGTAACACGCTTCGTCGTGCCGGGAATATTACCGACCAAGCTTTCAAAGAAAATGATGTAAAGAAACGAAACGATGGTTGCGAATCGAATAACAACACTCATCAACTGAAACAAAGCCACGTAGGCGAACGAACCCAAAATGATTGTTGGCAGGTAGCCCATCACGACTTTGGCTTCGATAATTCCCGCAGATGCCAACAGAACCAAGTAGCCACCGCACGTCCACAACATCGTAACCGCCAGCATCGCTACGAACTTGGCGTAGTAGACAATGGGGCGCGGAGTCGGTGTGGATACTAAATAGACCAACGTCTTGGAATCTCGTTCGCGACCGATCCCCGCAGTTCCAAAACACAACGCCGCCAACGGCAAGAATATCGACACAAAGATCGTGGTCAGAATGAACTCAACGAAGTCCTTTGCTTCCTCACCCGCGTTCAGTCTCCACAGCAGCGACAACAAACTTAAGACTGCGAGTATTGCTAGGCAAATGGCCGATTGCCAAGTAAACAATAGGCGGCGAGCCGAAACGACGGAAATCCAAAAACTACTCCGCAGCCAAGTCATCCCTGTGTTATTTGTGACTGTGTTATTTGTGGCTGAGTTCATGATGCTTGCCCCCGAATCCAAAACTGTCTCGCTCGCTCCAGCAGATACTGAAAAACGGATTCAGACGAAGTGTCGGTGGTTTGCATTCGACGAACGTCAAATTTTCGTTCAATGACGAGTGTCTGCATGGCTTGAAAAAACGATTTTGGATGCACGATTTCAAGAAACACGTTGCGTTCACCTTCGATCCGGACACCGAGCACACAATCCAGCTGCACTACGGCCGCTGCAAATTCTCTCGCTCGATCCGTTTCGACGTGTATCTTTTGCGGAAAGTCACTCAACAGCTCCCGCACTTCGCCGAGCGATCCGGAAGCGAGTAAACGGCCGCGCGACATGAATAAAACGCGATCCGCCAACTTGTCCATTTCGTCGAGAATGTGGCTCGAAACAAGCACGCACTTTCCGCTATCAGCAAAGCGTTGAAACAGTTCAATCAATTCGCGGCGGCCAATCGGGTCGACACCGTTAAGCGGCTCGTCCAAGACGATCAAATCGGGTTCATGCAGAATTGCTTGTGCCAATTTGATTCGCTGTCGCATGCCTTTGGAATACGTCTTCAGCGGGCGATCCGCCCGAGTTGTCATACCGACTTCTTCGAGCACCCGTTCGCACCGTTCGGCGGCTTCAGTTTTGGAGTAGCCGCGAAAAAGTGCAATCGTCTTGACGAATTTTGCGCCCGACATTTCTTCGTAGAAAGCATCGACATCGGGACAATAACCGACATGCGACTTGGCCAATGCTCCCCAAGCGTTGCGTCCACAAATTGAGACGTGGCCTAGGCTCGGTCGAGTTTGCCCAGTGAGCAAACGAATGAACGAACTTTTACCCGCACCATTCGCTCCCACCAATCCAGTGATACCAGGCGTGAGTTCTACGGAAACGCCATTAACGGCGATCACCGAGCCATACCACTTCGAAACACTGTCCAAAATCGCGACGGCAGATGCGTTTGTGGATAACTGCTTCACGACACCACCCTTATCACACGCAATTTCCACCACGCTGCCAACGCGGACAGCAAGCTGACGGTCAACACAATCAGGACCATGGCTGGCAAGTAGGGGGCGTCGGCGTCCTTCAGATCGTCAAAGAAGTACTCCCCTATGATTCGTAAGTCTCGCCAAAAATTTAACAACAGCCAGCTACTCTTTTCGCTCCGGTCACGAAAGTTCGATGCGAAAATTCGATGCAGGGCCGCCGACACGACCGGCATTAGGATAAACAACATTCCCCAACTCATCACGAGGGGGACAGTCCGATGCAGCCATGACCCAAGCCCCACGCAAAGCAAACTTAAAGTTACAGAGACGAGACTTCCGTAGATCAGAATTCCAAACAGGATCGTCTGATAGGTGTCTTGAAAATACGTTTCTTCAAGCGTCATCATTCCATACTGAACATACAGAACTACAGCGGGAATGGTCGTCACCAGCGATACCAGGGCGGCAATACCCAGGAACTTGCCGAACAGATAATGAAAGCGGCTGATGCGCCGCGAAAGATAGAAAATCAATCCGCCTTGTCGATGGTCGCTACCAACTAATACTGCGCCACCAAACGAGAGCATCAAGACACAGATGACGCCTTGCCGAAATATGAAATTTGAAAAAGTGTCTCCGTCACCTGAAACACCGCTGAGAATACCATCGGAAATTTGTGCGGAAATACGATCAAAATTGGGCGCCTGAATTCGCATCAACACCGCGGTGTAGATGTAAATCACCGCGAACATGAAGAGAAAGTTCAATGTCCCAGCGGCCAACAACAGCCACAGTAACTTGCGTCGAAACAACAGAAACATACTCGTCCTAGCGATTGGCCACCACGCTAGCCACGACGGCAACAGCTTCCGCTCCCAACCCCGATAACCGAGGTCAGACTGCGTCGTGCTCTGCTCGTTAGTATCTGCTGAACTGCTCACCTAGAGGTTTTCCGATATGAGTCGATGGTAGACCGAGTCGAGTGTTTCTTCCTCGGGTTCGAGCTGAGTGATTATGACGTTGTGATTGGACGCGGCGGCAAATAGATCAATCGTTGAAAACGAATCTGTCAGTTTCACGAACGCACCGTTCGCGTCCTCCTGCAAAGCGACACTTTTATCGTCGAGCAAAGACTTGAGCGAGGAAGCGTTGCCCTCCCAACTGACTCGATATTGCTGCGTCCCTTTAGTTCGGAGTTGGTCGAGCGTTCCGACGCCGCGAACTTCTCCGGAATCGAGAATGACGGCCCGGTCGCAGATGCGTTCAATGTCGGTCAGCAGGTGAGTCGATAGCAGGATCGATTTGCCAGGCCGCGAAGCGAACCCTTTGAGCAGATCGAGCATCGACTTTCGACCTTCTGGGTCGAGGCCCGCCGTCGGCTCGTCCAGCAACAACACATCGGGATCGTGCACGAGGCTCGCCGCCAGCTTCAGCCGCTGCCCCATTCCCAGCGAATAGGTTTCGACATTGCGATAGCGAGCGTCTTCTAAATCGAGATACGAAAGGGATTCGTGAGCGCGTCGCAAGGCTTCTCGACGCGGCATACCGCTCAATTCGCCGGCCAGAGCCACGTATTCCAAACCACTCATCCCCGTCACGATGGCATCGCGTTCGGGCATATAGCCAACTCGCCCTCGCAACTCGATAGCTTGCTTCGGCACTGAATAGCCCATCACGGTCGCTTCGCCGCTAGTCGGCCTGATCATGCCTAACATGATTTGGATGATAGTCGATTTCCCAGCGCCGTTTTGCCCGACCAAGCCAATTGCACCGTGAGGCACGGACATCGACACACCAAATAAGGCGCGCGTGCGTCCGTAGAAATGCGTTACATCATGGAGGTCGAACAGAGGAGTCATACGATGAGAATGTACTTTGCGAATGCTTTGGCGTCGGACTTTGAAATCAACTCTCTTGATTCATCTATCTTGATTATTGGGGCGGTGGTCCGGATTCGATCGGATCTAGTTTAAGGTCCTCGCGAACTAGTTCAATGCCACTGATTAGCGTTTCATTTCCTTTCGCCTGCAGATTCAACGTGAACTCGCCGTTTTCGATTTCCTGACGAAATTCTCGCACCACCCCGCGTAGTTTTCCCCCTGAAGCCTCCGCAATGTCGAATGATTCCAGAACGGGCTGGCCCTGCAGACTTATCGTTTGCTGGCGAAACATTTCCGTTTCGGCACTCTTACTGCCTCTCTTATAGCGTTCAGCAAAATACAACCGGACAATATACGTACCCGGCATCAATCCGCGAAGTTTCAGTTCCTCCAACCCCTCGACTCCGGACGCCGTCACCCAAGGCCACCCCTCGCCGCCTTTCATCCATACGCTGTGTCGATAGAAGAAGTTCGGTTTCTCAGGTTTCATTTGAATATCGAGCGACGGAGATGGACCACCGACCGACGGCGCCTCCATCCACAAGGTTTTTTCGGGCGAGACCCGATCGCCCGGCGCACCAAAGTTCAATCCGATACGCTGAATTTGATCTGGCTTGCCTTCTCCCCAACACGCCCACTGCTCGTAGCTAGGCGGCATTGAACGCAACGCCAACCCAACTGGCAACGGGTAACTGCAAGTACATCCTTCGTAGTAGTACGGGACATTCAACAAGCCGCCAGCCGGAATAATGCTGTTGGTACAGCCACTGCGGGGCCCGCTAATATGAACGGTTCCACTCTCCAGCCGCTTGTCATAATATGCCGCCGTGCCGCTTCGCATCGAAAAGACATTTCCATAATCAACTCCGCCATCACAACCGTAGCTCTTGGGAAACTGCCGCACCTCCTCCATTAAGGTCAAAGGATTGATGCGATTCCCAAGCTTGGGTTGCCCTGGCTTCCAGTCATCCTTTTGACTTGGCGGACGATACTGTGATGGCTCACGCTTTTTGAGATCGATGGGTGCGAGCGACTTTCTTAGGTTAACGGATTCGCTCGGCCCTAAAATCCGGCCGGTATACATGTCGGACAGGACGGCCGCCTCCAAGGGGTAATCGGTGCCGGGCGGATTCGAGAGTCGCGATGCATGCCAGTCTTTGCCATGCGAGATCATCACGCCGTCAATGAACTTCGGCTGCGGTGAACGTTTAAAATGGCCGAGCGTATCGTCGTACCACAACACACCAAGTGGCATGGAAACTTGATCGTCAAACGTCGCCTGCCAGGGGTCGACATAGTTCTTCGCGCCGGGAATTCCGCCTTCGCGACGGACGACGGTCATCCCGTCGATTCTTTCCAGATGCGCGGCCTCGCCCAACGATGCCTTCGCAGCCTGCGAGAGAGTCTCGTGCTGCGCATCAGTTGTTGCGAAACACGCCACTCCACGGTACGGGTGTAGCGTACTCAACAGCGGCTCGACAGTCGCCCCGTCCGACAGCGGTGCTGCCGAAGCTACGAAACTGGCGATGTAAGGCGGGATTTGATCGAACTCGCCAACGACTACAGAAATGCGTTGGCCGTACATTCCGCTTTTGCCGAATGCCTGCCGAAGTCGCTTGGCCAGTTCGCCATCGGAGACAGCAACTACCAGATGAAAGCTAGACTGCTTGACGATCTCAAGCGGCAAGAATTCGTCCGTCGAGTTGGTCAAGATGGCAATCCCATGCGAATCCGTCGTCAGCTTTAATAGATTGGTGGCTCGAGCTACGATGTGGGCCGCTGCCGGCTCGAGTTGCGAAGCTTCGTGAGCGTGGATAACTTCCTCGCCCTCGTCTGCCGAAAAACAAAGTAGTTGCCCGCTCTTGGTCGCGACGAAAATCCGATCGGCTGCAGCGACGATACTATGGATCTCTGTTTCCATTAACGGGGTTTCCACTAACGGGGTTTCCACTAACGGGGTTTCTTTTTTCTGGGTTTCTTTTTTCTGGGTTTCAATTAACAGTCGTTTGGCGATGTCTTCATAGCTAATTGCGTCGTCGCCAAAATAGATCTGTCGACTACTGCCGACTTGACTCGTCCCTTTCATTTTTCGATCTTCGTGTTCCTGTCGGCTAACGAGACCGTCGAGCACGATTTCACCGCGTCGGACCTTCTTTGCCGTTTCCTTATCAGTCGCAGCAAACCAACTACCGGGAAGACGCGACTGCGCTGGCAAAGTAAATTCGACCGTCTTCCCAGTCGCGCGGTCGAGGCGAGCAGGGAATGCCGCCGAACAGGGAACAATCAATTCTTCGCCGTTGACAATCAAATACCCCTGCGGCGTCAATCCACCTATCGCCGATGCGTTGTGAGGATGATTGCCGTAAACGTAACCGAGTTCGTCATTGACCCACTTCAAGTCTCCGGAAGCAGCGTCGACGGCCATCACGAATACGCCTTCAAACGACCAGACACCGGCGGCAAAGTAAACTGTCTCATCCGCGACAACAGGGCCCCCCCGAACCGGCCACGCCGAAATGAGCCGACGGTTACCGAGCACCATTCGCGACGATGGAACCGCGCGATGCTTCCACTTAACCGAGCCATCCTGTTGGGACAGGCAATACAAATGGCCGTCGTCAGAACCGACAAACAGCACGTCTTTCCATGCTGCCGGAGCAAAGCGATTTGGGCCGCCGGTAAACTGCTGCCAGAGAATGTTACCTGTCGCCGTGTCGAATGCGGTAACGGAATCGTCGCCAGGATTGCAAACGAATAATCGATCGCCAACAACGATTGGTTCATAACCGGCGTCGAATTGCAAACGTCCGCTGCGGTAGGCCGGCTGGAATTTCGGTAAGGTTCGTTGCCAACGACAGTGTAATGTCTCTGGCAGCTGTTGCTCGACGGCTGCCGAACGGGCCGAATTCGCACGCCACATCGGCCAATCGGCGGCGGTCGACACGCTACTGCCAATCATCGCCAATGCCAATACAACTTGTGCTGACAATATTGAAATTCGACGGTAAGCTGTTACTTGGCTTAAGTTATGCATATTGCTTTCACCTTCGTTTTGGGAATCGAGGCAACGAATCGAGGCAACGAATGGGTTATTTCCGACGAGTGCGTATTTCGATTAGCGTCTGAGTTCGATTAGCGTCTGAGTTTGATTAGCGTCTGAGTTTGATTAGCGTCTGGGTTCATTTAG
>JBLHLE010000055.1:0-14324 GCA_047620805.1 Pirellulaceae bacterium | reverse complement strand
ACCAGTGCATGGGGCATAATGGAAGGTTCGTCACACACCAAATATCACCACATACAGATAACCCCTTACCAGTGGCCACGCCACAACACGAGGAATGGCATGTTTGAATCCCTATCGATGGCACCATCGGATGCAATTCTCGGCCTGACAGAAGCCTTCAAAACAGACCCGAATCCCGACAAGATCAATTTGGGTGTGGGTGTTTACCAAGACGCTTCCGGCAAGACGCCGATCCTCGGGTGTGTCAAAGCCGCCGAACGCATCTTGCTCGATTCGGAAACATCCAAGGGCTACCTCGGAATGACCGGTATCCCAAGTTACACCGACCATATCCCCAACCTGCTGTTCGGTGCCGACAATGAGATCGTCACCAACAACCGGGCCGCTTCGGTTCAGACGCCCGGTGGTACCGCAGCCTTGCGAGTGGCCGCGGATTTTGTGTTTCGCACGTTTCCACACTCGAAGATCTGGTTCAGCACGCCAACTTGGGCTAACCACCAAAGCATCTTCAAGGCCGCTGGCCTCGACGTTCGGCAATACGACTACTTGAATGCGGATAAGAATGGGCTCGATTTCGATGCCATGTTGGCCTCGCTACGGTCGATTCCAGTTGGCGACGTTGTCTGCCTTCACGCTTGTTGCCACAATCCAACCGGAGTCGACGCGACGACCGAGCAGTGGGGCCAAATTGCAGAAGTTATCGCGGAGCGAAAGTTGCTACCCTTGGTTGACTTCGCATACCAAGGCTTCGGCGACGGACTGGACGAAGACCGTAGCGGTTTGGCTCAGTTAATCCGCCCTGAATGCGAGATACTGGTCTGTAATTCATTCTCCAAAAACTTTGGTCTCTACGGCGAACGCGTCGGCGGTCTGACCGTCGTCGCCGCGAATCATGAACGAGCCCAAACGACCCTGAGTCACGTCAAACTTTGCGTGCGAACAGCCTACTCCAATCCGCCCAAGCACGGCGCGGCAATTGTCAGCACCGTGCTCGATAGCGACGAACTGCGAACCCAATGGGTCGGTGAACTCGCATCGATGCGCGAACGAATCAACGAGATGCGACAATTGTTCGTCGAAACTCTGAAGGCAAAAGGGGTCGAACAAGACTTTTCGTTCATTACGCGGCAGCGTGGAATGTTCTCGTTCTCCGGACTAAATGCCGTCCAAGTTGACCAGCTCAAAAATGAACACTCGATCTACATCGTCGGCAGCGGTCGGATAAACGTCGCGGGCATGACAAAACAGAATATGGATCGACTTTGCTCGGCCATCGCTGCGGTCGTCAGCTAATTTCCGTGAACAAAGTCGTCCAGCTGAACAAATCGTCTGGCTGAACAAATCGTCTGGCTGAACAAATCGTCTGGCTGAACAAATTGCCCGATTGGAGCTGAGTGTCAGGCGTTTACGCCTTGGGTTGCTCTTTTTCCGACGGCTATTTCCGTTTCCGTTTCGCTGCTCGACGTGATAAAATTTCAGGTCTGAATTTCACTGACTGCACGATTTCTCGGCGAGACCTCCAATGGGCATCGAAAATCGAGACTATTTCCGCGAGTCCTCAAACTACTCCGCCTTCGGCGGAGGCGGTTTATCACCCGTTTGCAAATGGTTGATGATCATTACCGTCGTCGTCTACGTCGCACAAATCATGATCATTCGCACGCCGACACCGGAGGATATTCAAGCCTCTGCGGACGCGCAGGACGAATACATCGAGTCGATAAGAAACTCAGAGAGGGATGGCATCCCTCCGGACGAGAAGGCGATTAAAGCGATCTTACGAACGATGCAGCCCGTCGGCGAAGTTTCAATTGTTGAGGAGTGGGGCGAACTCGACACCGACAAAGTAATGCAAGGCCAGGTTTGGCGATTGATATCGTGTGCTTTCCTGCACTCGCAGAATGATTTCTTGCATATCGTCTTCAACATGCTCGGCCTCTATTGGTTCGGCGTGACCATGGAATCGATGTACCGCTCGCGAGAATTTTTGTACTTCTATCTAACGGCCGCTGTTGTTGCCAGCCTGGCTTACGTCGCCCTCGATTTGTGGACGGGAGACTATACTCCGGCGATTGGCGCATCGGGCGCCGTGATGGCAGTGATGATGCTTTACGCAATCCATTATCCACGCCAACGTCTGCGGATGTTCTTTTACTTCCCGCTCGAAGCACGTTTGGTCGTGTTCCTCTATGTTCTCTACGATCTTCATCCCGTCCTGCTGCAACTCGCCGGCCGGGAAGTGCACACCGGAACAGGCCATGCCGCACACCTTGGCGGACTCGCGTTCGGATACGTCTATTGGAAAAGCAGTCTGCGGTTGCAGCGCTACTACGATAAACTGTTTTTACCGATCCACCAATGGTTTCGAGGGTACAAAGCAAAACAACGCGGCTTGAGTGTGTACGATCCCGAGTTCGATGCGCCCGCCCGACCGCCAGCTCGCCCCAAAACTCGACACGAGAGGCGCTTCGACGCCCAGCTGGACGACATCCTCGAAAAGATCCACAAAGAAGGGAAAGAAAGCCTCACAGAAGCTGAGCAAAAATTCCTCAATCTGGCGAGTGAAAGGTATCGCTCCGATGAGGAAAATTGAGTTCACGCCATCCGATTAACGATCTTCTTCGCCACTCTCGGAGGCTTGGCTGTCCAAACGAGGATCGACGAAACCAGTGGCGTCGCGATGAAGATGTAAATCGCAAAGTCGTACGACTTGAGCCACTCGATTGAAATCGCCAACGGCAATGGCCCGGCAGCAGCGGCCAAGATCATTACCGCCATAGCAATGCCGCGGATAGCGCCTTGGTGTTCGCGGCCATAGTAATTCATCCAGACTACCATTCCAGTGCTCCGGATTATGCTGCCGTGTAGTCCCAACAGGACTGCATAGAATATTGCGACGAGCGGATGTGGCATCAGCAAAATAATCGTCCCAGCTCCTGCGAGGAACAACATCGCAGTCGACAACAGGTACCTCGCCTGCCAGCGGTCGGTGAGATAGCCGGCGAACAGCGCCGCGGACGTTGCAACCGCCGCTTGAAAGGAAATTAATGCTAACGCCCATCCCGGCGGAACACCTCGACTCCCCAACAGCAAAACGCAGTGAAAGACCAACCCCGTCCCGACCATGCCACTAGTTGCCGGCACAGCCAACAACTTCCAAAACGTCGGATCGCGCATCACAGCGGCTACGGTCCAATCGGAGTTCGACCTGACTTTGCTCACTGCGGAATCATCGAGTGATACGCCGCTCTCCGACGAATCAATTCCACTGTCCCCATCGGGAAGCAAGCCGAGATCTTCTGGCCGATCGCGGACCAGAAATGAGCTTGGCAAGAGCAGCACGACCCAGACGGCAATGCCAAGCACGGTCCAACCCATCTCCCAACCAAAATGGTTGATCACGTAAATGTTAATTAACGGAATACACATTACTGAGATGCTGCCACCTAACCCCGAAATCGCGGTCGCGAAACCGCGGCGGCGTGCGAACCATTCTCCAACCATCCAAGCGGCGACCAACGACAAAGCCCCCTGCCCTAACGATCGCACAAAACTAAAACCGAAATACAGACTTGTCAGGCTGGTAACTTGGGACATCCCCAGGCAAGCTAAGCCAAGAAAAAAAGCGATCGCAGGCAACATTCGTCGAGCCCCGAATCGATCGATCATTCTGCCAACAATCGGCAACGACAGGCCGCTGACAATCGTCGCGAAACCATAGGCCAAAGCATAATTCGTTTCCGAGATCGCGAGCGCTTCTCGCATCGGCTCCTTAAAAGCCGCCACGGAATACGATTGTCCAGGTGCCGACATGAATTGAGCGGCAGCAGAAATTCCCACCATGGTATAGCCGGGAAAATACCGGTATCGTCGACGCGGCTCCTGCGGATCGGTATTCTCAGCCAACGGTGTATTGTCCATGGGAGATTGCAGAATTAAGTTTGCGTTGGGCGGGAAGCGAACTCGGTCGCGGGCGGGATGGTGGAAACTACCAGATGCGAAGCCGCCAGCCTAGGGGATTCCGCCGAAGGTTAAGGCCAGCGCAGCCAAGGGGCGAAAGTCTCTTCCCCAATCGCTTGCACGCCCTAAAGAAGGTCTGTAACATCGCAGCCACTCCACGTAACCGTTCGCAAAGATCTCGCCGTGAGCATCGCCGTGAGCATCGCCGGGCGGATCCGCCAGCGGTTTACAAACCGATCACGAATCCTCGCGGATTAAAGGCCGCGAAGACGGTCGTAGACATCACGTCGTTTCTCGACACCGACTAGACGTTGGTCTAAGCCGCCAACACGATAGGTAAGATGCTCGGGATCGAGCCCCATGAGCTTGAGAACGGTGGCGTGAAAATCGTGCAGATGGACTTTATCGTCGATAGCGCGGAAGCCGAAGTCATCAGTCGCTCCAATGATCTGGCCACCCTGCACGCCACCACCAGCCATCCAGATTGAAAAGCCGTAAGGGCTGTGGTCGCGTCCATCCTTTCCTTCGGTTGTCGGCGTGCGGCCAAATTCGCCGCCCCAGATGACCAATGTTTCGTCCAGCAAACCGCGCGCTTTCAAGTCGGTCAAAAGCGCCGCGCAACCTTGGTCAACCGACTGAATGAGTGTCGCATGTCGGTTGTGATTGTCGCCGTGGGTGTCCCAACCTCCGCCACCACAACCGTGGTAAATCTGCACCATCCGCACGCCTCGTTCGACCAACCGCCGCGCGACGAGACAGTGCTCGCCAAAGCCGCCTCCGTAGAGTTCTCGAGTTGCTTTGGATTCCCGATTAAGGTCGACAGCTTCTGGAGCCGCGGCTTGCATCCGGAAGGCGAGTTCGTAGGAAGCAATGCGGGCATCGAGATTGGAATCGCTCGACCGAGTGCTCTTGTGCCGCTTGTTTAGCCACTGCGCGAAGTCCAACGTCTTTCGCTGGTCGATCCCCGACAGCTCATCTTGCGGCTTCAAATTGGAGATCGGCGTCGCGCCCGTTTTGATATTCGTCCCTTGGTGTACAGCCGGTAGGAAACCGTTTCCCCAAACACCAGCTCCAGGTTTCAAGGGACCATCGTTCATCACAACGTAAGCTGGCAAGTTATCCGTTTCGCAGCCTAACCCATAGGTCAGCCACGAACCAAGCGACGGACGCCCCATTCGCATATCCCCGGTATTGGACAAGAATATACCTGGCGTGTGATTGAACACCTCGTGGTGCATGCCTCGAATTACCGCGAGGTCATCGGCACATTTACTCAACCGGTGAAACGATTCGTTCATCGGAATTCCAGCGTCGCCGAACTTCTGGAATTTGTGGCGACTGGCCATCAACTTTTGTTTGCTGACGTCGGTGAACTGTAAATGTAATTCGTGCAGTTCGGCCGGCGGCGATTTGCCGTCGTACTCCGCCAACGCAGGCTTCGGGTCGAACGTGTCAACTTGGCTCGGACCACCGTGCATGAAGAGCCAGATGACATTTTTCGCCTTCGTCGGAAAGTGTTGAGGCTTAGGCGCTAACGGGTTTTGACTGTCCGCAAGCGACTCTCGACTCATCAAATCCGTCAGCGCCAGCGCGCCGGCTCCGAGTCCAGTTTGAGCTAAAAGTTGTCGTCGAGTTATCATTTATCGCTCGTTCAATTGCGTTCAGTCGATGTATATAAACTCGTTCGTGTTCATCAATGCCAAGCAGAATTCAACCAACGCCGCGCCAAGTGCGGGATCGAATGTTGCGTTGAAATCAGGATTACTGGAGCCCAGCGGCTTTGTCAACTCGTTAGGCTTACGTTTGGCCAACTCCGCGCGGCGAAGCCTAAGGAACTCTACGGACCGACTGAGCTCTTCGCCCGAAACTTTTCGTCCGTAAGCCAACATCCATGCTCGCTCCACAATTTCTTGGTCTGCCGTTCCACTTTCGCGCAACAACCTCCCCGCAAACTCGCGGGCCTGTTTGCCGGCGGTGGCGCCGTTCAACAGCGCCAAAGCTTGTGGAGAAACGACTGTCGTGTCGCGGCGAACACAACTCGTGGATGGCTCCGCTGCATTAAACGTATCGAAGAAAGGAGCTCGCAACGAACGCCGCACTACAATGTAAACTCCCCTGCGGGTCCACTGCTTCTCATCTTTGGTAACGTCCCACTTTGTGTTCACCAAGGAATCTAACGCACTTTTTTCGATGGGCGGCACGACCGCCGGACCAAACTGTTCTCGGTTCAGCGTTCCTGCCACGGCATGCAGGTTATCCCAAATCGACTCCGCCTCCAGCCGGCGGCGAGGAAAGCTCGAGTACAGTTGATTATCTGGATCGGCAGACTTCGCGACCGCGCTGGCTGGCCCAACCATTTTGTAGGTATCAGAGTGCATAATCAGACGGTGCAAGTGTTTCAACTTCCAACCGTTTTCGATCAACTCCGTGGCCAGGTAGTCGAGTAATTCGGGATGAGTTGGAGGTTCGCCCTGCAAACCAAAGTCGTCCGGCGTTGGAACCAACGACCGTCCAAAATGCCATTGCCAAACTCGATTGGCTATTACGCGAGCAGTGAGTGGATTTCGCTCGGAGGTAAGCCATCGCGCGAACTTTGTGCGCCGCTGCAGAAATGACTTGTCCGGTCCTTCTTCCACTGGTCCTTCTTCCACTGGTCCTTCTTCCAGTGGACCTCCTCCTGGCAAAGCGCGGATGAACGACGGTTTCGCAATCTTTCCGGGCGAGCTCAATTCCCCTCGTCTCAAGATGTGAAGAGTTGGCGCGGCATTACGATTCTGGACGACCCACAACTGCTGCTTTCTGCGATCATTCGAATTGTCGGGTGCTTTCTTCAGATTCACATCCCATAACTGACTTGGCGCAAACACGGCCTGAAGTCCAAAGTAGTCGCTCTGCAAAATGGGATCGTACTTGTGCGCATGACAACGAGCGCAGCCGACGGTTATCCCCAAGAAAGCAGTGGCTGCCGTGTCAGTAACATCAGTAAGACGTTCGTATTGCACGACGTCAGGCCGAGCGATTCCACCCTCATAACGAAAAGGTCCTACGGACAGCAAACCCGTGGCGTATTGCAAACTCTCGTCGTTCGGCCAAAGCTCGTCGGCCGCTAGTTGTTCGTGAATAAATCGATCGAACGGTTTATCGTCATTGAAAGACCGAATGACATAATCGCGGTAGCGCCAAGCGTGATCGAAAAACGAATCGAGTTCATACCCGGCACTATCTGCGTAGCGCACGACATCTAGCCAGTGTCGAGCCCAACGCTCGCCGTAATGTGGCGAATCGAGCAGCCGATCCACTGTTTGTCGATAGGCGTCGTCACCGCCAGCCAAGAATGCCTCGACTTCAGCGGGTGTCGGTGGCAGCCCAATAATGTCAAACGAAGTTCGCCGCAGCAATGTGGCGCGATCGGCCTCAGCTGGCGGTTCGATCCCCGCTGCCGCGAGCTTCTTAAGAATAAAAGCGTCTATCGCATTCGCCCCCCACTTCGATTCGTCCAGCGCGGGGATCTCGGGCGAAGTTAGCGGGCGGTAAGCCCAATGTCGCAGAGCTTTCTCAACTCTCGGATCGGTGATGTCGGCCGTCTCGGGCCACTGAGCTCCTTGATCGATCCAAGCGCGGATCAACCCGATTTCGTCGTTGGTAAGAGGTTCCTGTTCAGGCGGCATTCGTTTATCTTTGTCGACCCCGGCCACCAAATGCACCAAGCGGCTGTTTACGCTCGAGCCGGGCTGAATCGCCAGGCCACCGTCGCCACCCGCCAGCGCTTCTGCGCGACGAGCGAGTGTAAGGCCACCCTCTTCGCTATCGGCTCCATGGCATTCGAAGCAACGGCGCCTAAAAAGAGGCTGAATATCTTTAACAAAGTTGACTTGCCGTGTCGCAGCCGGAGGGAGCAGTTGTTCGTAACTAGCTGTCGAATAATGAGCGCGAATTCGCTGCGGAATCAAAACTTTGTCATAAACGGCAACTTCATCTAATTGGCCTTCGAAATGGCGGCTGCCTCCATGAATCGGGTCCGCGCCCAATTGTATGGCTCGGTCGTTGCTGATCTTTCCACCGCCATCGTTACCCCGCGACGCCAACTCACCATCGAGGTAAAGTTTGTTCTCGCCGTCTTCCGATCGTGTCCACACTACGTGATGCCAGCGGCCGTCGTTAAGCTTGCGTTTTTCAGGCGACCATAAATACAGGTCGCTTTTTTTACCGGCTGGCCCTGACTCCGCCATCATCCGCCCTTGATCGTCGCCCGCGGTCGTCGACGCCGCGTTAATCGTCCAGTCACTGGTCCCCGCGCCCGGAGTGGCTTTGGTAATGAAGGTCGCACTGCCCGGCCAAAATATATCGTCGAACCGTTGCTCGGTACGAACCCAGAACTCAATCGACAAAGAATCTAACTTAAACGATCCATCGTCTTCGACCGTAATCACTGACGAGCGGCCATCGAACATCGCCGCGCGACCACCAATTCCGGCTACGCCTTTGCCACCCGACAACCCGCCCTCGACGGCGCCATGATGGTCGCCTGCCGAATCGCGAACGACCTTCGTGCGCAATACGTTGTTGCCCGCTTCGTCGAGCTCTTCAAATCGCAAGTATAAAATGGGTTTATCGGCACTCACCTCATCGGCATACCGCTGCCCCGACGCGACACCGCCAAAGAAACTTATCAATAAAACGCTGATCCAGATAATTGTTCGCATCCAATCATTCTAGTCGTCATCCAATCACCTCACCACTCAATAAAGTTGAGCAATTTACACCAACAACTCTATCTTTTAATTATTTAGATTTCCATATTGACTAGCGCGCTCGCCATCGATAAACTTCGAATTAATTAAAACTTTGCCATTTATACTTTTGAACTAACCATGGGCTTTAATTAACAATGGCTCGTCCATCTTCCAATTATCCAACTGACTTGGAACTCGAAATACTGAAAGTGTTGTGGCAGTCTGGACCACAGACAGTAGAAGAGGTACGCGAGTCGCTGGCATCGCCCGAGTGCGATCGGCAGCTAACGCACAGTTCCGTTATCACTGTGATGAATATCATGGTGAAGAAGAAATATCTGCAACGGAAAAAGGTGAGCCGCGCGTTCCAGTACGAAGCATGCGTTTTGGAAACTCAAGTCAATCGCGGAATGCTCGGAGATCTGGTGGACCGTGTTTTTGACGGTTCGGCGACGGCGGTAGTGCTGGAGTTGCTTGAAACGTCGGACTTGGATGCGGACGAAATCAAGGAGATCCGCAGAATGATCAGCCGCAAAGCGAACAATCGCTAGGTCATCCATCGCAACGACAATTTCGTTTTGACCAACATCGATCCGAATCCTTCGCGTCGCGAACATTATTCATCGAGTCCCATTCAGTTACTAACTTCGGGAGTGCCTAACATGAACCGAACGTCTCAATTCGATTGGATTCTGTTTAACTCGTTGTTCGATGGAACGCTCCATCAAAGAGTAGCCGCTACGTTAGGTCATTTCTTGTGGCAAGGAGTTGTCATCGCAGTAGTTGCCGCCGTGATGGCTGGAGTTTTGCGACAGCGGTCCGCGCACGCGCGGCACTTTGTTTACATGACTTCGATGGTCCTGATGCTGGCCTGTTTGCCGATCACCTTCTGCTTAACGGATGGTTTGTCGAATGCCTCCAATCCAATTCCCAGTCCACAGAGCGGCGTTGTAATCCCATCCAGCAATTCCAGTCCGTCGGCCATTGCGGATGACATGGTCGTAATCAATGATTCGTTAAGAGATACGAATCCCAGCGACGCGGCCTACACGGCGGCAACTTCTGTTAGCGAATCGACAGCCACGGCCAACTTCGAACAACCGGCAACATCCGCCGCCCTTTGGCAATTAGCGTCGCCATACATCGTCGCCGCCTACATCCTGGGGCTTTCGATCATGTTATTGCGAATCGTCATTTCAACTTATGGAGGACATCGCCTTCGCCGCGACGCAGTGCTGGTGGACGATGAAAACTTGCTGGCCGTAATCGGCGGATTGGCCAATCGCCTCGGCTTGCGGCGCGTTCCGTTGGTTGCTTTTTGTCGCAGAGTGTCTGGGCCGATCGTAGTAGGCGCGTTGCGACCAATGGTTCTGCTGCCGGTAACGATCACAACTGGCCTCACACCGTCGCAGTTAGAAGCCGTTTTGACACACGAGTTCGCTCACTTGCGGCATTTCGATCATTGGGTATTGATGCTGCAGAGAGTGATCGAAGCGGTTTTGTTTTTCCATCCCGCAGTCTGGTATGTGAGCCGTTGCCTAAGCGAGGAGCGGGAGTACTGTTGCGATGATGCAGTTGTCGCCGCGGGTGCCCCGGCTGTGGACTATGCCGAGCTGCTGTTACGACTTGCCGAGACTAAGATGCACGGTCAACCGATCTCGACGGCATTGGCCGCTGGCAAAAAACCATCCCAGCTTCGGCAAAGAATAATGCGGATTTTGTCACCTGCGGGCGATTCGAGTTTCCGGCTGACTCGCGGAGCTGTTACTTTGGCACTTGTCGCCTTCGCCGCACTCTTGATATTGCCAACGCTCTCTTATCTGACCAGTGATTCTCTCGCCCAAACTGAAGCAGCGCAAACTGAAGCAGCGCAAACTGAAGCAGCGCAAACTGAAGCAGCGCAAATTGAAGCAGCGCAAATTGAAGCAGCGCAAATTGAAGCAGCGCAAACTGAAGCAGCGCTGGCAAAACTCAAGACTCCGAAATCGCCCGACGACAACTCCGACAAAGTTGAAGATCCGTTTGTCATCCAAGTCATCGATTCCAGGGGAAAGGGAATCGGAGGAGCCGTCATCGAATTCCTCGGTAAATTAGAACCCAAGAAACTCGAGAATAGGACGACCGTTCCACACCGGCCAATTCTCGTTGCTCATCGCTGTGACGAACATGGAAACGTCCGAATTCCGCCAGAGAAGAAGGTCGCAGTATACGCAGCTCAAGTCCGCGCTGCGGGCTTCATCACATTGAGCGAACGCTATTCCAACGTCACTGTTATCATTTCGGACGAGAATGTTAACCCACGAACCATCACCTTGCATCGCCCGGTCTCAATTAGTGGGATTGTTCTCGGCATTGATGGCAAGCCGCTGGCGAATGCCCCTCTGTCGATTTCAACAGATTCTGCCAGACCATATAACGCTTACATCGCCAACCATCATCGCACGATAAGTGGAAAAGATGGCTCGTTCAAATTTGACAATATATGTCCGGGTGTCGCGTTGCTTCAGTATCCATGGCTCGGCCCCGTTAACGGGGACGTCACCGCGAAAAGATGGCATCCTTGGTTTCCTGACGGTAAGGTCAAACTGCCTGTACATAATCGAAGTTGGACGCAAGCAATTACCGTTGGTAACTCAAAGCAGATCGACAACATCCGCATCGATCTCTCAAAATCGGCGGCGTCGGTGACTGGAATACTGCTCAATCCCGACGGATCGCCCGTAGCTGGTGCCCAAATAGCTGCCAAGTCGATCTTTGAGTCGGGAGACTCGAAACACACCCTCGTGAATTGGATAACTTACTCCGGTAAAAACGCCCGGGCGACATCGGACCAGGAGGGCAAATTTCGATTGGAAGGATTACCACCCGAACAAGTTTGGTTTATTGCCGATTCCGAAGAACGTAGAGTGAGCAAAAGTGTCTTGCTGAAGGAAAACCGTGATACAAAGATCGTGATAATTTTCCAAATAAAGCAAGCCGATAGCAGGGCGGACAATGTATTAGATAATGCACTCATCAAGAGAATTTACGACGTCTCGCATCTTGTGTTAGCTAAAAATGAACTCGGAGACCTGAGGGCCGTCAACCAAAAGGTACCCGACGCATCCGCTGTCCTCATGAGTCTCGTGGAACTTGTTCGAGAAACAATCCAGCCGCACACTTGGAGCGGACTGGGTGGCAAGGGATCTATCAAATTCGCAGACGACCGGCCCCTCCTCATTGTGGAAAACACGCTCGAAGTCCACGACAGCATTAAAGACTTGTGGCAACAAGTTCACAACCTAATGAATCTCAAGGTGAAGTGCGAAATGAAAGTCATTCGTTCGTCGAGACGAAACAATTTCGATGAGATCGAATGGCAGAACGAGACGGTCCTATTGGATTCCTCGAAAGCCGCAAAGTACTTTTCCAAGTTTGAGTCAGACCCACAAACGACGGTTAGTTCCAGTAACGGAATTCTGTTCAACGGACAGGGCTTTTACCTAACTCTCAAACTAGCGGCCGCTGCCGAAAGTAGCTTGGCTGAGAACGATTCGCCGAGCTTCATTTGCACACCAGTCGTCGCGGCTGATTTGAATTCTGTGTTGCTCAGTATCGAGGGCTCCACAAAAGAACAAAGTCGCTCGGCGAACGTCACGAAAGATCGGACGTTACTGATTAATGTTGCGAACTTGCTGCCGGCACAGGAGCAGCCGAGCGGTCAGCTGTTCGTGGCCCTCACGCCAGTCATCAATGACGAGCGAGTTACGACCGCTAGGAATGACGACTCCAAACGCGCAGACAAGACCAGCGGGCAAGATCAAGTTAACGATCAACGAGCTTGGGGCGAGCCGCTGAAGGGCTTGCGAATGCGACTCTCGATGCTTCAAGGCAACGAATATCGTCACGGCGTCACACTACCACTACTGATCGAAATGCAGAACGTCACCGACGAACCAATACCGTTTGAGAAACTACATCGAGCCTGCGATATCAAAGTCCATACCGAAGACGACCAATGGCTGGGCATCGCGAAAACGATCAGTGCGATCAGTCCCTGGGAAAGAAGCAAGGGAAGTATCGCTCCGAACGAAATACTCCGCTGGACGTGCAACTTTGACCGCTTGCGATTGAACAAGGCCGCTGAAGCAAATTCATCGGTCGACGTCCGCGTCAGCGTCCCGCTACAGATCGAGATTCCAGGAAAGATCCCGACCACCAACTACAGCAACACAATCAAGATAAAACTCATCGATAGGCCGTATTCTTTGCTCCCTATCGGCGTAAACGCAATCCAACTCGCTGAGCGTAACGTAAGTGATCGCTGGACCAAAGAGATGAACTTGGTGTATCGCGAATTGGGCGGATTGCAACACTCTTCTCGCGCGATTCAACTCGACGGAAGCGGCAAGTTGACCTTGATTGATTGCAAAGTGAAAGGGCGAGTCGAATATCAGCTACAGAAAGAACATCTCGATCTTATTGCCAAACGGTTACACAAAATAAAGGTGTGGAACGCTTCGCAATTCAAATGGCAGATGGCAAATCCCGATGAAAATGAATACCAGATCGCAATCTCCTATGGTGGATCATCCGTAATCGCCACATACGGCCAACAGTACTTCGACAGCCAGTCAGTTCTCGTTCAATTTCAGCAAATCATGCTCGACTTGATCGATGGTCCTGCCGAAATCAAATAGATTCTTGATCGCGTAAACATTTACCATTTATCGCTTGAAGACTTCCGTGTGATGAAACACGCTGCCGATTGGCAACTTTGTGTCACGCGACCCTCATCTGGCGCCACCTACGAGTGACGGCGCGAATTCAGCGACGTCCTCGCCCGTAGCTGGGCTCGCCGGAGCTATCGAAGACTCGTCCGGCAAAACATGTCAGCGTCCGAAAATGGCGAGCAACGCCGTTAAGAATATCGTCTAATGACGAGCATGAACCTTGACCAAGATGTTTGCTACCGAGCGTTAAAGAGTCGCGACGCCAAGTTTGACGGACGATTTGTAACGTGCGTTTTGACGACTGGCATCTACTGCCGTCCAATTTGCCCAGCGCGGACACCGCGCCGCGAAAACGTTGAGTTTCGTGTTTGTTCGGCGGCTGCAGAAGACGCGGGATTTCGACCGTGTCGACGCTGCCGACCCGAGTCGTCGCCAGGGATGCCGGACTGGATGGGCACATCGGCCACTGTGCAAAAAGCGCTTCGCCTAATCTCCCAAGGGGCGTTGGATCGTGGCGGCGTCGACGATCTCGCTGCTCAAGTTGGCATCGGTTCGCGACATCTACGCCGCCTGTTCATCCGGCATGTGGGCGCCGGGCCGCTACAAATCGCACAAACGAGACGATTGCATTTTGCGAAAAAGTTGATCGACGAAACGTCTCTCTCAATGACACAAGTCGCATTTAATGCCGGCTATTCAAGCCTGCGACGATTCAATACCGCATTTCGCGCCACCTTCCAATGTGCACCAACGGAGCTGCGCCGCTCAAGTTCTAACAACCGATCAAACTCTAGCAAGGATCTGGTCGGGGATAATTGTTGGCTCCAATTTCGCTTGCCCTTTCGACCGCCGTTTGCCTGGGAAAGTCTGTTAGGTTTTCTAAACTACAGGGCGATCGCGGGTGTCGAGGCTGTGGTAG
>JBLHLE010000054.1:0-14337 GCA_047620805.1 Pirellulaceae bacterium | reverse complement strand
GAGAAGACGAAGGTTTTGTAAAAATCCACGCCAACAAGAAGGGTAAGATCCTCGGAGCGACCATCGTAGCGGCTCATGCTGGCGACATGATCGGCGAAATATCTGTCGCCATGACCAATGGACTCAGCCTCGGCTCAGTAGCAAACTCGATCCACCCCTATCCCACTCAGTCCGAAGCAATTCGCAAGGTAGGCGATCAATTCAATCGCACGCGGCTGACCCCAATGGTCAAGGGCATCATGGATCGCATCTTGCGATGGCGGCGTTGAACCTCACGGACTTAACAACAACTTTCACTGTGTCGACGTCCTTCTCGTTAGCGATGTCCCGTCCGAAAGTCGTTCTTTCCCGACTCATCTTCACCACGCAACAGCCACAAAGGCCGAGTCGCAAAATCGACTGTGTATCCCGCACTTGAGTTCGTTGCATATTTCTCGCGATTGAAATGCGATGTCGACGGCATGTCGTCGGGTTCGATCCATCGTCCAAGTACCGCCAGTCGAATGTGACACCAAAACGGCGTCAAAGGCGATCGACAATTCTTGATCCAGCAACACGGTGTATGTAACATCTTCCGCCACGGCAACATCGTTGAGCGGCCTAACAACGATCTCACTTGTCACAACTTCACTGACAGAATCAGTTCCATTGATCGACAGATCGAAGCTGAGACCTGACGAGTCTCCACTCCCCTGGTGCACTTCAACCGCGACGAGATTCGTCTCCGCTTGCAGCAACTCGGTGGGAATACAAAATATGGCGGGAGTAGTCGCAACGTCCACGCGCGTCGTAGCAAACGAATTGAAATTGGCGCTGACATCTAAGCTAAGCTAACCCGGATTATTCATGAGTAGAACTTAGCTCATTGCAAGTCGTTTGTGGACATGAGTTTGTCGCCAACTTTCCCAAAACACGGCGCAATAGTAACCCGGGCTAAGCATTTGTCTCGATACACTTCGATGCCATTGATGAAGACGGCCGCCGCGTCATCGCGGATCACGCTCCCAGAATATGCATTGTATTGCTGTATATCTGGCAATTGAAATGTCGAGCGAAAATAAGTTGTGGCGAACTTGCTGTCAGGCGTCGTCGTGCGAAATCGTACAACCGTCGCTTCATCGCCGCTTCCGTATTCAATAGATGGCGACTTTTCACTAATGCACGTACATCAACACGAGTGAGATCGACGCTATAAAGCCGCCACCCGGGGCGCGATTCCGGAGGTATCGACCGCGACCTCCACTTGTCGGCCTTCTGGGTTGGCTTTGGGCCAAGGATAGATCGCCGACCCGAGCGAACCGACTGGGGAGGCAACAGAAGATTCCTTTTCGCATTCGCGGCTATTCGATCAGCTTGGTAATCTGATACTCCACGATACCTCTGGCACCTGCAGCCTTGAGTTGAGGAATGATTGAACGAACAGCGCGTTCTTCAATAATCGTGTTCACGTCCGTCCAATCCGGATCGGACAGTGACGAAACGGTGGGCCTTTGTAGCGATGGGAGAATAGAAATGACGGCGTCCAGATTCTCTTTGAGGACGTTCATCATCAGTCCGACCTTGCCCTCGGCAGTCAGACAAGCTTCCAGCATTAGCGCGATATTTTCGAGTTTGGCTTTTTTCCAAGGATCTTTGGCGGCGGCGTTATTGGCGATAAATCGCGTGGTACTTTGCAAGACCTCGTCTATGATGCGTAGATCGTTTGCGCGAAGCGAGCTGCCGGTCTCGGTAACTTCGACGATGGCATCCGCCAATCGTGGCGGCTTTACCTCGGTCGCCCCCCAAGAGAATTCCACCTTGGCATTGACGCCATGCTTTTGCAGGAACGACTTTGTCAAACCGACTGCTTCAGTGGCGATCCGCTTGCCTTCCAAATCCTTAACCGATTGAACTGGCGAGTCTTCGGGCACGCAAAGGACCCAGCGAACTGGCCCGCGGCTCACTTTCGAAAAGACCAATTCACAGATCTCGGTAACGTCCGCCTCAGTTTCGACGATCCAGTCGTAGCCCGTGATGCCGGCGTCGAGAATCCCTTGCTCCACATATCGCGCCATCTCTTGCGCGCGGATCAACAGGCATTCGATCTGTTCGTCGTCGATAGTTGGATAATACGAACGAGACGAAAAGCGGATGTTGTATCCCGCCTTCTCAAATAATGCGGCCGTCGACTCCTGCAGACTTCCCGCCGGAATTCCTAACTTGAGGATTTTCTCAGACATGCTTGGAAACTATTCCTTCTTGTATACTTCATTGGGATCAAAGACGCGCTCGCCAACAACTTCGACCGCACCGGTCGCGGGATCAATCTTGCGAAAGAAGCAACTTCGATATCCTTCATGACAAGCGGCGCCGCCAATTTGCTCTACTTTCGCGAGCAGCGTATCGGCGTCGCAATCATAATAAATCTCTCTTAGCTTCTGTACATTGCCGCTCTCTTCGCCCTTGCGCCACAGCCGCTGACGACTGCGACTAAAGTAGACGAGGCGGCCAGACTTGAGCGTCTCCTCATAAGCCTCTTGATTCATGTAAGCCAGCATCAGCACATCGCCGCTCTCGTCGTCCTGCGCTATCACCGGAATCAAGTCCGACTTCGTAAAATCAGGGCCGTTCATAATACTCTCTCAGGTAACCCATTATTGTATTCCATCTGTTCGTCCAGCTTACCTCGAATCCCACGCCCTCGCCAGTCCCGGCTTCACCAAAAACCACGCAAAACACGACTGCGAACGGACATTCGCGGCAGCGCAGCTACTCGCGCAAATCTACCCTCGCAAATTTCCGTCGCCAGGGAGGTTCAAAGCGCGCCACGCAATAATCAGTCAACTAGTCTTATAATGTCGATACGATCTATCGCACGATGACCTGCCAAGCATTCAAAGAAGTGACAGAATAATGGGGGCAGAACAATACAGAGAAAACGAATGGCCCCATCACCAGCGTAACCCGTTCGTCTTCAATTCAGAAAATCTCCTACGGCGGCCCTGTATTGCCCTGCCCTGCCCTGTATTGCCCTGCCCTGCATTGCAATCTAGATTCGCATCGCCCACTGGATAGTCATCAAAAACCTGACAGCCACTCTGCGAAGTCGCGTACTTACACGCGTTCCCCAACACAGCAGCGACTTCCGTGCAATGGTTACGAAGCCGAGTAGGCCTGGATTTCCGTGCGAGTTTTCGCCCCCCGTCTTTACGTTGTTTACCGTTGTGGCCTACACTGACAGCACGTTTGCGCTGTGTGAGTCGTCTGTGTCAATGCTTCAGGATTTACGATCGATGCCCAAGTTCCAATGCCAAGTGTGTGACACTACATTTGAAATCCCTCAGGAGACGATGGACAAGTACGTCGATTGGGTGCCTAAGTATTGTCGAGAACATGTGAAGACCGCCAACAAGAGTGGCAAGCGGACTGTTCCACAGCAGCGCTTCACTCCGCAGGAGGAGAATTTGACGTTGGCCGAAGTGCTGGCGAAATACACGGAGGGACCCGCCTCTGGCGTCTTTACTGATGGCAGCGCTATTCCCAATCCGGGCTCCGGCGGCTGGGGAGTCGTGTGGGTCGAGAACGGCGAGATCAAAGAGGAACACTGCGGCCACGAGGAAGGCGAAACCACCAACAACCGCATGGAGCTTCTGGCCTTGATCAACGCCTACGAAATGCTCCCCATCGACGCTGAAGTTACCGTCATCACCGATAGTAAGCTGTGCCTCGATACGATCACGAACTGGGCATACGGTTGGGAAAGTCGCGGCTGGACCCGCAAAGGCAAACCGCTCAAGAATCTCGACTTGGTCAAGCCTTTGTTTGAACTGTACAAAGCGCATCCGAACTGCCCGCTGCAATGGATCGCTGCCCACTCCGGCTTTCGCTGGAACGAATATGCCGATTCGCTGTCCACAGCGTGGAGCCGAGCAGAGAAATAGCCGCGCCGGCGTTTGGTCGTTGTTTAGCGCTTGCGGAAGAACTTTGCAAGAAGAACAAGAAAACTTCATCGCCAGAGAATTGGCCACAAGGAAGCCAGAAAAAATACCCGATGATGAGGGAGTAAGCATACTGGCGAGACCGACTTGTGACGGTTGTCCTGTCGCAACGAAAGACTCTAAACTCCCTTAAACGTCGCGGTATCCTCAACTAAAACGAGTTAATTCGGATATTGTGCTTGGTTTGTTGTTAGGGCGCGTGTATCTTACATGGTAATGGTATGGACCATATTGACTGGGCCAACTGTTTGATTTGGTCGGAATGGAACGAGAAACGTAGTTCTAAACAGAGCGCGTAGTTCCGATCAACGAGATAAATTGCTGGGTAGGATTCTCAGTTTCTCGCCGGGTAAAGAAAAAATTCTTTCCCATCTGCTGCTAACTAGCGGTCGTGTTGACCGCCTGGAAGCCGCTAGCGTCGTGAAGGCGCACGAATTTCGAGACTTTCTTGTTTGTCCGAAATAACGGGAGAAGACGCAGTCGCCTTTTACGAAGCCGGCGATGCGACCCTCCAAACTACTTACGTCAGCGTACGCATCACGTACCGGCAAGTCGAAACATGCCGACGATCGTCGCCGACCAACAACTGCTAAACGCTAGCCTAGAATCAGCCCCCATTCGCTTAAATGCCACGGTGAGCCCAAGTGCCACTGCGGCCGTCGGATCTGGTGAGGCGATTCAAAATGAAAGAAAAACCTTGAAGACCTTCGAATCGATGGAACTGTTCGCGCCGCTTAATCGAGCCCTCGCCGAACAAAACTACACACAACCGACCCCCATCCAAGCTCAAACTATTCCGCCTGCGATCGATGGTCGCGACATCTTAGGTTGTGCACAAACGGGTACGGGCAAAACAGCCGCCTTCGCTCTGCCAATCCTCGACTACATCGGACACGAGAAATTACAGGCAGCTCCGAGAAAACCACTGGTACTTGTTCTGGCACCAACTCGCGAACTCGCCATACAAATTAGCGAGAGCTTCAGTGTCTACGGAAAACACATGAAGGTTCGTCAGGCCCTGGCTTACGGCGGGGTCAACCAACACTCACAAGTCAACGCGCTTCGCCGCGGAGCCGACGTCTTGATCGCGACTCCAGGTCGTCTCCTCGATCTAATGGAACAGGGGCATATCGACCTGCGAGACATCGAGATATTCGTGCTCGATGAAGCCGACCGGATGCTCGATATGGGATTCCTACCCGACCTTAAGAAGATCATTGCCAAGTTACCCAACGAGCGTCAATCACTCTTCTTCTCCGCCACGATGCCGCCAAAAATCCGCGAGCTATCGTCGCAACTGCTGCACGATCCCGTGTCCGTCGACGTGACTCCGAAAACGACCACCCTTGAAGCCATCACCCAATCCATCCGAATGGTGGAGCGGGGAAACAAATTCAACGAGCTTCGCGATATACTCGCCGGTAATGATGTCGGCCGAGTAATCGTGTTCACGCGCACGAAACACGGCGCCAACGCGCTGGAAAGAAAGTTAGTAAAAATCGGGTTGCGTACCGCCGCACTCCACGGCAACAAATCGCAGAACGCCCGCCAGAATGCACTCGAAGCATTCCGCCGCAAGGAAGTCACGATCCTGGTAGCGACTGACGTCGCCGCTCGTGGAATCGACATCGATGACGTCACTCACGTCATCAACTTCGACATGCCAGTCGAACCAGAGAGTTATGTCCATCGCATTGGACGTACCGGTCGAGCTGGAGCCGACGGGATCGCCATCTCTTTCTGCACGGAAGACGAAGGCTACGAGCTGCGGGCGATCGAAAAATTGATCGATCAAAGCATTCGCGTCGAGAACCCCGAGGCCATCCGAACGAAAAAACAATCATCGTCTCGGAAGCAGCACGGGGCACACTACTCCGGCCCCGGCGGAAAATCAAAAAGGCCACAGCAACGCCAAAATTCGCGTTCACAAAATTCGCGCAGCGGGGGCAACTCCAACGCCCGCTCCGCGTACAACAGATAGTCCAATTGCCAACCGACGGAAGAGGGGACGAGCTACTCGCTGGCTACTGTTATCGGAACATGTAGCTCAGCAACAGCTTGGCCCTTCACCACCGCCTGTATTCGAATTTGCACCGCTCGAGCACTTGTCACTGACGGCGCTATGAGAGTGACTGCAACTTGCGTTTTGGAATCCGCTAGTGGGGCAACAGGCTTTACCGACGCCAGCCAAGCTGGCGGACAAAGAATTTTCAATGTTTCGGCGTTCGCGTGTTTTCCGGTGAGTAGCAGGGTAACTGCCTCGCCAGCTGCCACCGAACCCGTTGGCATAGAGAGCGCCAAGGCAGGCGTCCCCAACGACTCTGCTAACGTCGCGTTCTTATCCTTCGCGCGACTATCGTCGTACATTAGTAACAGCGGGTCGTCGGAAAGCGAAACGGTAACTCCACCGTCTTCACAGTGCAGAATCTGAGTGGTGCCGTCGATCCGAATCAGCCGGACCTCGTCCTCAGTGGCCAGCGGAACAAACACATCTTGGCGCCTGCCGTCGAGCCATAAGGCCTGTAAGCAGTGCCCTTGTTCGTCGCGGAAAAGATACGCATGCGCGTCTCCAGCATAGCGTCTTTCTTCGACAAACTTTTTTACGCAGATTGCATTGATGAGCTGATAGTGCGTGATGGCATCCAGTCGCGGATTGTACAGGTTGTACTTGCAGTCGAACATGCAATGCGAGTCGCCGAATTCTCCGCGAGCTTTGCCTTGCGGATCGGGATACTGAATCGTAAACCAACTAACGGTTGCACCTCCCTCGGCGAAGAACGATACGAATTTCTTTATCATTTCCCTCGACACTGCCAAGCGTGTTTGCCCCTGACTGTTGAGACCAAGTTCCGTGGAGTGCAGCGGCTTTACCGCATTGTATTTTTCCATGAGGCCGCGATACTCCTTCATCGTGCGCCGCACGTTCGCGTAGTCCTCATAGATATGGAAATCGTAAGAGTCGAGATACTTTTGGTAACCGGCACGGAAATATTCTTCGTTCGGCTCGACGGACGTACCCATGACGTGGACCTTTGGGTCAAAGGATTTTACCGTCTCATAAATCGCTCGGTACGCTCGAACATTCTCCAACACTTTCTCCCCGGTGCCGTGTGGCTCGTTTCCCATGGCGATCATGGCGAGTCCCTTGTCGGCGTAGGATTCCAAAAAGTTACGCATACCTTTCCGCAGCGATTCTTCGCTGTAATTCTCGAAGCCGTTTCGCTCAATTTGACTCGCTGGAGTTCCAGTGATCCACTTCGCATTCAACTCCTCACACAAGTCGATTCCTGGACAAGATGGTTTGTACGGCGACTGCGGAGTCCAACCGCCCCACACACCCATCATGCGGAGCCCGAGACGATCCGACAGCCGAAAATATGCGGGGATACGGCTATCCCAGTTGCGTATCGTGAACGGGACATCTTCCGCCGGATACTGTTTGGATGGCGCTGGCGGCAGGACCGCGAAGCCGGAATATTCAGCCACTGGGTCGCCGGCATCCTGAGGAACTTCGATGTGCAACTCGTGGTATTTGCCGATTTCGATCGCGGACGCGGGCAAAGCGACGTCCGCCGTATAAATAAATCGACCACCCTTGGGTGCCTGTCTAACGAGCGTGAAATTTCCAGAAGGGATCAGCCCGGCGCCCCAATAGTCGCGAACTGAATAGCGGACAGACTGCCCGCCTAACGGCAGCGGCTTATTGGCTTCAATCGTAGCCTGGAAAACAATCTCCTCACCCGGAAGAAAAAGGTTCCCCAACGAATCGCTGGCAATCCGAATCCGTTCGACTCGCCGCTCAATCGGCTGCAACTTCAATCGAGATGCCGTTAACTCGTCGACTTGAAATGAACCATAAGTCTTATTCAGTTGGAACCGGAAACGAGCCGTCGCACACCCAGTCGGTAACGACAATGTTCTGGAGACCTTCTTCCAATCGCATTTACCAAAGCCAATACCAACTGGCACGCTCTCCAACAACTTACCGGCGCGATCAAACAGTTCGAGTGCAACACTTCCGTGGTAGGAGTTATCGGGCGAGTAGAGGTCCGATTTCCATGAATAGTTAACTTGCCACGTCCCCGGCGACACCGCAAATAACTTGTTCGAGCAGCTCGTGTGCTGCTGAAGTGTTGCCAGAGTTCTCTCTAGAAGCAAAGAATTTTTCGTACCGCTCGCCCCTTTACCGGCAAGCTTAACAACGCCGCTGGCCTGCCAATTGTCTTGAAACTCGGCAAGCGATTCGAATCCGTGAGTCGAAGTCGCTGGCAGTTCGGTGGCTTCGACGACCACGTCAGCTCGAATATTCGCAATAAACAAATCTGGTTTCTTGGCCTCACTCGAACGCACGTTCAACATCAATTCGACGAGTTGCACGGAGTCGCGCCATTTACCATCATTGGGCCCGCCCCAATGTTCACCTCCCGCAATCTTGGCGGGCACAATCTCAACGTCGTGCCATTTGCCGTCGGGGGTGAACGGAATCGTCTTCCGTTGATGCGTTTGTCCACCGCCGTCCACCATCCGCAGCGCAAATTGAGTGATCGAATCGGAACGCATTTTGATCCGAATCACATTCATCGCCTTGACCGCGAGCGGCGCGAACGATTTGCGTATGCCGACATATTGGCCACCACCGGTGAAGTCGGCGTGCAGATGCATACTGTTTTTTCCACTCTCGGGTTGTTCGCGAACTACGTCAAGCCCGCCCTCCGCACCCGGATACTCGGCACCGAGATTGAACTCCCAATCTAATTCGCCTAAATCCAACATTTCACTAAGTTGAATAGTCTTCTTGATCGAGGTCTTGGGCCGACTTGGTTGCAGCACTACATCGCTGAACAAGACTTCCGGCGTCGTTCCCAAGTCGCGCGAACACAGCACGACAAGCAGCTTGCCAGGCTGGTGCCAGCGACCGTCATTTGCTCCGCCCCACTTTTCATACTGCGACGTGATATTCAAAGCCCCCGCCGTTCCCATCTTGCGGAAGAACTCGTCGACCGGCAAGCTGATTCGCTGCCAGCCACCTTTGTCATTTACCTTGAGCTTCAATTGATGACACTGATCGCTGCCGTCGACCACTCGAATTGTAATCGTGTCGGAACCATTTGGTGCATTCAGCCAAAACGACAACACATCGACGGGGACATCTGGCAAATCGATGGCACCCTGCACATAGTTACCACCTTTGGAAAAGTCGCCCCGCAACGCGAGAATCGGCTTATCGCGAAATCGCTCCTGCACCAACTTCAATTCGCCCTTAGCTCCTGGAAATTCGGCACCATTTCCAAACCCCCATCCGCCCTGCTCCTGCTCGGTGTCAATGAGCGAGATAGTCTGCCGAGCGGCAGGTCGTTTTGCGGCAGGTCGTTTTGCGGCAGGTCGTTTTGCGGCAGGCTGCTGAGCGGCGGCGATATTGGACAATCCGGCCAGACAAGCTAGTAAGACAATGACAATGATTCGCATCTTTGGTTTCTATTTCTTTCAGGTGTTTTCGCATGTCCATAATAGCCAATGGACTCGACATGAACCGTGCGGCTGTCGCTCACTTCGTAATTCGCACTTACTTCGGCCTATGTCAAGATCTCGCGAACCACATGACCGTGAACATCCGTCAAACGGCGATCGATGCCGTTGTGTAGGTAAGTCAAACGCTGGTGGTCAATCCCCAACAGATGCAGAATCGTCGCATGTAGATCGTAGCAGTACGTTTTCCCTTCGGCGGTTTCGTAGGCAAAATCGTCACTGCGGCCGAACGTCGCGCCGCCTTTGATTCCGGCTCCGGCGAGCCAAGTTACGAATGTTCCGCCATTGTGATCGCGACCGGTGGCGCCCTGTGTAAATGGCATGCGTCCAAACTCAGTCGTCCAGATGACGAGTGTATCTTCCATCATGCCGCGTTGCTTTAGATCTGCCAGCAGTGCGGCGATCGGCTGGTCGACGGTGCGAGCAATGAACGGTAATTCATTCGGAATGTTTGAATGGTTATCCCAGTTGCTACTGGGCCCGCCCATACCGCTCCACAACTGAACGAACCTCACGCCGCGTTCCAACATCCGTCGCGCCGTGAGGCAATTGCGACCGAACGCCTTGGTTTCGTTTTCTTCCAGTCCATACATTTTTTGAGTCGCAGCAGTTTCGCGCGAGACATCGAGTACTTCCGGTGCGCTAACTTGCATCTTGGCTGCAAGTTCGTAGGAGGCGATGCGAGCCTCCAGTCTCGAGTCGCCGAGATGCGTTGCCATGTGACGGCGGTTGAGTTGCTCCAACAGCTGCAGACCGTCCGACTCACTAGCGTCCGTAATGTGTCCTGCCGATGCGGGTGGCCGCAGATTGACGATCGGGACAGGCGCGTTGGGCTTGATCACGACGCCCTGGTGAGCTGCTGGCAGGAAGGCGGCGGAAAAATTGCCGGCGTTGTTGTAAGGCAGCCCCCGCTGGTCGGGCAACACGACGAACGCTGGTAAGTTGTCGTTGATACTACCCAGCGCATACGAAATCCACGATCCCATCGAGGGAAATCCTGGCGATGTAAAACCTGTGTTTTGCATGTAGCTCGCCGGACCGTGGACATTCGTCTTACTGGCCATCGCCATCAAGAATGCCATCTCGTCGACGTGTCCCGCGATGTGCGGAAAAACGCTACTGACCCACCGACCACTTTCGCCGTATTGCTTAAATTCGAACGGCGACTTCATGACCGTTCCGAGCGGACTGGTAACTGCGGATTTGATCCCGAAGTCGACTTTCTCGCCATGGCGTTTGGCGAGCTCTGGCTTGTAATCGAACGTATCCATTGGACTAGCACCGCCGTTCATAAACAGCTGCACAATCCGCCGAACACGTGGCGGATGATGCAAGCCACCCGCAGGAGTCGATCCCGCCTGATCAGCTCGCAAGCCCTGTTCGCCCAGAAGTTGTGCCAGCGCAATGCCCCCCAACCCTCCGCCAAGTTGCCACAAAGCATCGCGTCTCGTTTGGAATTGAATGGTCATATTGCTTCAGTCCACAAAAACGAATTCATTGCTGTTGAGGAGAAAACGACAAGCGTTCGCCAAGCCGTGTTTCGACGCGTATGCGGAGACTAACTTTCGCTCTGAATCGGTTGGCCGCCGAACCAATATCAGCCGATAGATTTCGTCCACTCGGAGTTCGATTGAAACGTCCTTTCCAGCGGCGTTTCCCTCCGCGTTTCCCGCCGACCGTTGCGCCTTTGCGTTCGCTCGCTGCGCAATCATTTCGCTCTGCCGAACAATTAACTTATCGTTCAACATCGCCAATGCCTGCAGCGCTGTAAGCGAAACATTACGCTTGGGAGCAAGCTGCGATGCGTCGGGGCAGTCGAGTGCTTCCATAAAAGGGTCGGGCACAGTACGGAACACGAATCGATAGACGCTGCGGCGATAGTTCGCGCGTTGATTTACGTCAAAGTTCACGTAATCGACGGTTGGCGTCACATGCACACCCGCCGACTGATTAAATTGCCGAACGGACGGACCGCCCATGGTGGAATCCATCCCTCCGGAAATGCGGAGCATGGCATCTCGAAGACTCTCGGCGTCCAGTCGCGGACGGTTCATGCGCCACAAGTAACGATTATCGGCGTCGCGGCGAGCAAATTCCGTATTCCCTTGCGACGTCTGACGATATACGGAACTGGTCACGATCAAGCGGTGCAACTGCTTTAGCGATCCGCCTCCGTCGCGCATTTCGGAGGCGATCCAATCGAGTAGCAACGGATGAGATGGGGCGCTCCCCATCCGCCCGAAATCGTTGGGAGTATCGACGAGGCCGCGGCCGAAATGAAAATGCCAAATTCGATTCGCGATACTTCGCCAAGTGAGCACGTTCTGCGGATCGCTAACCCAGCGAGCTAGCGCCGCGCGGCGCTGGCCTTCGTCGTCGAGCGTTTCGATTTCCAACTGCCCTGGCAATTTCGGAATACAATGCAACGCGGCCGGAACCGCTTCGTCTAACGGGCTGGTCACCTCTCCGCGCTTCAACACGTGCACGGTTCGCGGTGTGGCAGAGGGGCGAAACGATCCGTCCGCCTTGAACTGACTAGTTCCTGCGTAGACCATTTGTAGAGGGGGCATGGCGGCCAACTCAGCAGCGAATTGTTGTTTCAAAAACGCCGCAGCCAACTCGACTTGCTGCCGAACGGTCCGACTTTCTCGCGGCACGCCCACGATGGCCACAATCTGCGGCGCGATCACGTCTCTGTCCAACGTCGGATCCGCAGCGCCAGTCGTCGAGATCCTTGGCCGTCCGATCAGATGGCCGTCGCCGTGACTTTGCTGCAACTCTAACTTTAGCGTTACCGACTGCTCACCAGCCACCGGCTCGGCCAGAGCGAACAAGGCCTGGTGCGACTTACCAACTTCCGGATAGATCCCCCATGCCGTTGCGGGATTGCCATCGATAGCTTTGTCGACAGACCAGCCAGCTTGATCGAAATCGGCGACTGCGGATTTCACTTTCAAAAGCCGATCACTCGCTCCCTCTTCTTGTGAGGTCGACCAGACGCGAAACTCGTTCAAATGCAAATTGCCGTTTTCCTGCCGCCCCGGACCCAATTTGAACAGCGACTCGTCAGTCAAAACTTCGACTCGTACACCCGTGACGCGGCGTTGAGCGGCGCGAACGACGAACGTGTAGGTATCCTTTTCGGGCCGCTTTCCAATGGCCAGCAGCGAGCCATCGTCGAGCTTCTTCAATTCACTTCCCTCTGCGGAACGAACTTCGAGCAACGTGGCCGTCTGCCACTTATTCGCCGTACTCGAAATTTCTGTTTCCCAACGCGCAACCTGTTCAGTCAATGCGGGGGCGAGCAACGTCGGATCAGCGCTCTCGACTCGGGCCGGCAGTTCGGCCAGAACCTGCGCCAATTCGCGACGGCGTCGAGCCACCTCTGCGTCGGGCTCGAAGCTCCGATTGGCTTTGTCAGTTCCAGCAAACACAGCCTGCAAACCGTAGTACTCGCGCTGCGAAATGGGATCGAATTTATGATCGTGACAACGAGCACAATGGACGGTGGTACTGACAAATGTCGACATCACCGTCGTTACGATATCGTCGCGGTCGAGATAGCGAGCGACCTCGCGATCCAAGGTATCTTCTCGAATGTCTCGTAACGAGCTTTCGTCCCACGGCCCCGTCGCCAGCATCCCAGTTGCAACGATCGCTTGCGGCTCGTCGGGAAATAGCGAATCACCAGCAATCTGCTCTTCGATAAATTTCGAGTACGGCTTGTCTTCATTTAATGAGCGGATGAGATAATCGCGGTACGGCCAAGCGTGCTCGCGCGGTCGATCCTGGTCGTGTCCGTGAGTTTCTGCGTAATGGACCACGTCCATCCAGTGGCGTGCCCAGCGTTCCCCATAATGAGGACTCGCCAACAAACGATCGACGACGTCCTCATAAGCAGTAGATTTCGTGTCGTTGAGAAAAGCGTCCATCTCTTCAGCCGCTGGCGGCATGCCAACTAAATCAAAATAGATTCGCCGCAACAACGTCCGCTTATCTGCCTCCACCGACGGCCTCAATTGTTTCCGCGACAGCTGCTGCAACACGAATGCATCGATCGGCGTACGCACCCAAGACTGATCCTCCGCTGCAACATTGGGCAGACGAGGTCTCACCAGCGGACCATACGACCAGTGCATTGGCCATTCCGCTCCGTTTGCTATCCACGTTTTAAGTATGGCAACTTCCCGATCGGTCAGCGGCGGACCAGTGGGTGGCATCCGCTCGTCTGGCTTGGCAGTCGACACGCGTCGGAGCAGTTCGCTCTGGTCGAGTCGATTTGGCACGACTGCACGAGCGGCCGATTCCAAGGTCTGCGAAGCGGAAGCTAAGTCTGTCAGACGCAGCCCGCCCTCGGACTTACCCCGACCGTGACACTTGAGGCAATGTGCGGCGAATATCGGTTCGACATCGCGCAGAAAGTCGACTGGCTTGTTCACTTCCTGAGCCGCCAATGGTATTAAGAGGACGCAAAACGTCAGTACCGAACCAAGGACTGCAAGTAGTCGATTCATGCAATTGCTCCAACTCTCAACATGCCACGTCGATTCGTTTGTCATGCCATTTCTGCCTGCTTGGCCAATTCAGAGTGCCGTACTCGTCTCAGCCGCAACACGTTAGTTTAACATGCCAGCCGTAAGTCGGCACAGACTTGTGAGATACGATAACACACTTATTAGACTTAATAAATCAATACAAGTTCTCTCAACCGGGTTAATTGACTATCATAGTCCTGGGCTTAGACGCCCTAATCAACCGCATCCCAATTATTTGGTGGATTAAGCGGTTATTGCAGTCATCTTCGAGGCGAATGAATGATCCATAGTCACACTTG
>JBLHLE010000053.1:0-14380 GCA_047620805.1 Pirellulaceae bacterium | reverse complement strand
CGTCAGTTCGAAACCGGAGCCTTTCTCCACCGTCTCGAGTCCGCTGAGGGTCGCCGCCGGCGCTACGTTGTTGATCGCAACATTCAGTATACTGCCCGCGGTAGTTGGGAGATTAAGGATTGAATCAAGCTCGATGATGCCCGGCAGATTCTCAGAGCCGGTTTGTTCGGCCCAAACACTTTGGCCGTTATCTTGATTCACCATTGCGAAGAATCCGCCGCTTCCCAAAGGTTCGCCGCCTGCCATATTGAAGTAGGTGACGTCCCGCTGACCGCGCGGATTGCTTGTAGCCAGATGGGTTTGAACTTGGTTGATCGACAACGCCGAATCAAAGAACGCAACATCATCGATCGCACCGTTGAAGAAGAATTCGTTTCCGGCATCTCCACCGGATCCGATATGCAGATCTTCCACCTCGTTCGGTTCGTAAACGCCAGCAGCGCGGGCCACTTCTTCGCCGTTAACGTAAATGGTTTTCACACCGTGGTAGGCATTGTTTGCGTCCGCGCCAGTGCCGTCGGCTTGGAAAGTGATTGCCAGGTGAGTCCAGGCGTTATCTTGGATGGCGGGTCCCGGTAGGATACTCCAGGCACCACCGCTGCCACCCGCACCCGTCCAAAACTGCCAAGTGTTGGTGGCTGTGGCGTAGAGAATATAGCCGCGGTTGTCCGCTCCAGCGCCAACGTCGTCACGTGAGGTGATCACAGAACGGAAACCGTTCTGTCCGCCGTCGACGCGGGCCCAAGCTTCGACGCTAAAGCTGCCGGCAGGATTGAGCGCGGCATCGAAAGGTACGTTCAATCCGCCGTTGGTTCCGCCGTATAATAGTGACGTGCCCGAGTCTGCCGTGGCCCCTTCTTCACCTAGCGATACATTTCCGCTGATCACGCCATTGAATCCACCGACAGTATCGGCGACAGCCGTTCCACTGGTTTCGTTGAGCGTCCAATGGGCAACCGGTTCCAGCGCGTCCCACAGTAGTTGCGTGCTGGGTCCTGCTACGGCGATGAAGTTCTGCTGCACTGCCGGCAATTGGAGGTCGTCCGTGTAGAGTCGGAATTCGGCAATTTCGCCGTCGAACCCGGCAAAACCAGCCGTCTCTAATGCGATCCCGGCGTCGCCGCCGATTTGGCCGGCGAAGCCACCCAGTGCCGTGGGGTCGCCCCCGGCCCAATCTAACACGCTCTGCCCGCTACCCAGAACGGTTGTGCTTCGCGTTTGGCCGTTGACGAACAGGCGGATGGCACCCACCGATTCGTCACCGAGATGGATAGTGGCCGCGACTTGTATAAAGTCGCTAATGTCGTCAGCAGTCAAAGTCGTTTGCGTTTCGACGACCGTAGCGCCGTCCTTGACGCGGAAGATCAGTTGATCGTCAGCGAGTCTTAAGGAGGAGCCTATGGTACCGCCACCAGCTTCCCAAATCACTTCCGTTCCAATCAAATCGACCGGCTTGATCCACAACTCGATCGAAGCGTCGCCAGTGGTTACGCCCGGCAGATTGTTAAACGTCGTGCTCGCTGCTGATACTTGCAAGCCATCGAAGCTAAACGCGTCCGTAAGATCGCGATTGCTGTTGACCGCACCAGGATTTGGCGATGTCGGGCCGGAAAGATCCCAGGCGGTCGTCGTCCCAAGTGTCGGAGACCACAAGTCGGGTACGCCGCCGACTTGCGCCGCATCGAAACTCAAATTCAGTGCGTTCAGTTCGAGTTCGATAGGCGGAGCTACGGGCCCTTGGTCGGTCAGGCCGATCCAGATTTTTGGCGATTGCTCATCGAGGAACGTGCTGTTGAGGAAGTTCTGTTCGGCTTGGCTATTGATCGCCACTAAATTGCCGCCGAGTGCGTTGGCTTCTGCTTGGGCTGTGCCAACCGTGCCAATATTGTTGGTTAGTGCGTACAGATGATCAGTGGCTCCGAGCGTGTTGCTGAATTGATGGTAGTTGCGATCCAGCTGCACAATTCGCGATACGGAATAGGGAGCGCCAGTCGTATCCTCGTCGATCGCAGTTGCCGCAATCGAGAATGTTCCGCCCGCCTGTCCGGCTGAGTCATCGGTATAGAGGTGCGTCGCCTGGGTTGTGTCGCCCGGCAACACGTCCGTCGTCCCATCGCCCCAGTCGATAGTCCAATTGATAAGTTCGTCACTTCCCGGATCGTTCGACGCTAGTAAAAGCGTATATTCCGTCCCCTCAGCGTGCCCGGGGAGTCCCGCGACAGTGAGAGTTGGCGACACATTGGCAACCGCAACGGATTGGGTCGTGCGATAGGTCCCGTCGTTGTCGATGGCAGTGACAACGACATCAAAGTTTCCATCGTCGGCAAAGATGTGTGTTAGCGCCGGCGACGCAGCCGTCGACGTCGTCACGGGCGTGCCGTCGCCCCAGTCGACGGTCCATAGCGAGATTATGTCAGCGCCCGGATCGATTGCGTCAAGAGCAAGGCCATAACTGTCCCCTTCGTTCGCGGTGCTTGCGCCCGTGACACTAAGGGTGGGCTCGACTTCCGAGACGACGATACCAGTGTAAAGATCGCGGAAACCGCCATCCTTGTCCGTTATTCGCCCACGCACGATCTGCGTCCCGGCTTGCGTTGCCAAAATGCTCGTCGTGGGGGAAGCAACGCCAACGATCTCGAACGTACCATCGTTGGTCAAGTCGTAGCTATAAGTGAAGCTGCTGCTCTGATCGGCGGACGACGGATCGACTTGAGCGGTAAAGTCAATGTCGACGGAACCGCCTTCGAGAACAGGACCGTTGTTGGAGAGGGTCGCTGTTGGCGGCGAGTTGATGACGGTTAGTGCTGTCACCGGCGAAGTGACGATGCCGCCACCCGTCGGCGTTCCCAAAACGTCGATTTCTCGATATCCAGCGTAGCCGTTCTCTTGCGGTCCGAATACCAATTGAATCTTACTCACGCCGGTCGCGATGACCCGCTCGTCATTTGCGAGTCCGTCCGTGATATAGGAGGCACTACTGGACTCCTGAATGGGCGAGAATTGAACGCTATCGAGTTGCAGGAAGACATTCGGATTCGCTACGGTGGAGTAGTTAACCGTGAATCGCTGATCGTCTCGGCCAAAGTCGCGCCAACCGGCATACGTGTTGACGTTTCGAATGTCAAATCCACTTGGCGTGGCTACCGTATTCAGTTGCCAGGTGACTGTCGTGTTGCTGTTGATGGCAACCGTCTCCGCAGTGTCAAACGGAAATCCAGCATCTCCAAAAGTACCATTGGTCAGCGTTGCTAAGTTAGCGGAAGTTCCTTCAACAACGTTCACTGACCCGGCAGTCACTGTGCCGACAATTCCTTCCAACAAATCTGTACCAGAGACGGGGTACGTGAAGTTTGCAAACACGTCTTCGGTGTCGACCGCGGAGTCACTGAAAGTCACGTAGTCGGTACGCACTCGCACGTTCAATGTTGTGTTGTCGTCGATCCCCAAGGCGTTCAGCTCCGCCCAAGTCAGTGTAGGATTCAAGCCAGTCGCATCCGTAAACGAACCGTCATTATTGATATCCCAGGTGACGGAACCAGACGCACCATCGATGCTTGCCTCCAGGGTGAGGTCGTCGCCCTCGGAAATCGAGTAAGGGCCTCCTGCCAGAATCGTGCCACCGGCGACATTAACAGCAACTGTCTCGGGACCGTGTAACGGACCGTCGAGTTCCCGGGCTGTAACTGTCACATCACGCGCATCGGGTGTCAGGTAGACATGGTTAGCCGAGACGGCATCACTGCCGAACGTGTCCTGGCTACCGTCGCCCCAAGATACTGTCCAAGTTTGGATTGGATCATCACCCTGTTCACCGCTGATGAAGAAGTCGAGCGCGAACGGCTCGCCGACACCAATTGCCGCGGGTGGCCCCGCAACGACGAGAGACGGGAGCAAGTCAGTAACGATCAAAAGGTCAGTGTCGGTGATCGTATTCCCGTTATCGTCGGAGACACGCAACGTGACATTGAAACTGCCATCGTCGTCGACGCCAAGCGACTGGAGATTTGGCCAGGATATTGTCGGAGTGAGTCCGTTGGCATCCCCAAAGATTCCATCTCCGTTGAGGTCCCACGAAGTCGCAACGATTGTCGAATTGGGCGCCGGAGTGGCGATTCCCGCGAGGACAAGCGACTCGCCTTCGGCAATAGTGTAGGGCCCACCGGTATTGATCGTCGCGGGTACAAAACCGGGTGTCAGCTCGATTCCTTCGTAGTCAAGATTTCCACGGCTGGGAGCCCCGCCGAGTGTGATGTTGTCATTCGGTACTAATGGAGATAATCCTGAATTTCCGCTAATGGGCCGACCTACCGCGTTGTACAGGAGTGAATCGCCAACGACATGAGAGCCACCGAACAATTCAACCGTCGTGCCGGCCAACAGTTTGTCGCCATTGACCACGGCAGTGTCGTCGCCTGACCCCAGGAAAATATCAATATTATTGCCGACGGCGACGTCATTAATCACAACGCGATCGTCGCCTGCGTCTGTTTCCACTACCAGGACGACCCCAGCCCCCGCGATGTCGGAGCGAATATCGACGATGTCGTTGCCCGCTCCCGTTGCGACAGTCGTGTCGCGATCGATCTCCAGCAAGTGAACTGCATCGAAACCTCCGCCCGTGCTAATGTCTAAATCATTAACTGCGGCCGGATTGATTTGGCTAATCGTGTCGTCACCCGCGCCGGTGTTGAGATCCAGGTTCTCGATATTTTCAAAGCCGACTTGGAATTTTTTGGGCACGACCGGTAGTACGACCGGAATAGGATCGAACGAGGCGATCCCGCCGAAGCCGAGTCCGACAGATGTTTCGGAACCGACATACACAATGCCATCACTTCCACCGGCCAAACCACTCGGCTGATCCAATCCGTTTCGACCGCGAATAACTTGAACGAATTGTAAACCTCCCGTCGCGGGATCGCGTGCGAAGGCGGCCAAAGAGTCACCTGAACCGCCTGTGACATAGACGAACAAGCCATCGTCGCTGACCATCACATCGTTGGCGCCCGCCAGTCCACGGATTCCGTCGATACCTTCCCGGAGAGTATTGGTCAACGCGAAGTTGGTAGCGCCGATCGTGCGTTGAAGTTGGTACAAGCTGCCATTTTCGCCGGTAACATAGATGTCTTCGCGGCCGCCGGTGGACGTTACCGCGACTGCGTTGGCTCCGGTGATATTGCCTAGACCTGCGCCGAAAGTTAAGTCATCTCCGTTAAGTGCAACCAAGTCGTTTGTAATTGGACTGACTGCATAAACGAACGCGCCGTCCACGCTGTAACTGAGGTCAACGTAATTCTCGAACAGGAAACCGGCACCGCCGCTAAGCGCTCCGGTGGCGGGATTGCGGACGAAGTGGATGATTCCACTCGGTCCACCGACAACCACGCGATTTCCGCTTACGGGTCGTACGGCGATGTCTTCATAAAATGCTTGGCCACCAAAGGCATTGATTGAGCCCTCGAATGTCAGGTCGCCGTTTCCGTCTGCAGAGAATGTCGATACTCGAAAATCTCCGTTGCTGACGACGTAGACGTTGTTGCCATCTGCGCTGACGGCGACGTCTTGAGGCGAATCGAGGCTGGTGATTCCCTCAAAATTGTCCTTGAAAAATTGACGTTGTGTCAATTGGTCCCCGCCGTTGCCGCCATTAATGACGACAAACGCATCTTGCTCGGTGTTGATACCGTAAATCCGGTCACCTGTGGGACTGGCAGCGATCGCCTGTAAGCCGGCCAGGTTCGGCGTCGGATTTAAGCTTCCCGCGTCGACAGTGATGTAGACCACTTCAAAGTCGCGTAATGGAATATTGGAAAGCGTTGTCGTCGAAGCGGCAATACGCGCGCTGATGTTGACGCTGGTATCGGGGATCAGCGTCGCCCAGACACTATTTCCGGCGAGTGCCGTCAACACTTGCTCTCCACCGCCGCCAAACTGCGGATCATTGGCGACGCCACCAATGCGGAGCGGATTGAATGTTGCAGCTCCTCCGCCCGGCACAATATCGAGCTCGGGCGTTGGAAGATTGGAGCCGGTCAAGTTGACGAACAGGACCATATCGAAATTGAAGTAGTTTTGAGAATAATCGACCGTGCCCGTCGGTCCGCTTTCCATGCGGATGATCGCCGCGATGGCATTTGAGGGAATGGTGGTCGTGCCGTTCTGGGTTAGCACGTTATTAATGCCCGTTGTCGTTCGGGTGACGCCAGTCAACAGCCCGTAGATCTCCGCACCGCCAGCCATGCCCGCTATTTCCGGCGTCAAAGGACTGCCGTCAATAAACACATTTTGCTGCCGAGGACCATTAAAGGAGGTAACAATTTGCCCGACGTTGGCGGCAGTTGGCCCGCCGTTCGGTACGTTGGTTGTTCTAATCAAGCGACCATCGGCACCAGTACTTCCGCCCGTGCCGCCGTCGGTATTTACGGTTGCTCCGGTGGCGGCCAAAATCGAGGCCTTAAATTTCACGGAACCACCGGCGCCGCCGCCCCCCGTTCCGCCGCCGCCGCCGCCGCCTCCGCCGCCGCCGTTGCCTCCGTTGCCTCCGTTGCCTCCAACACCAGCTGTTCCCCCACTCTGGCCGTTGAACCCGCTGCCGCCACTAAGCCCGTTGCCGCCACCTGAACCGTTGCCACCCTGCGAATAGAGGGTCCCGCCGGCGAGGCTCACTCGTCCATTGGCAACAATCTCTACGGCGCCACCGCCAGCGCCACCAACTCCACCGAGTCCGCCCGAGCCGCCAGAGCCACCGCTTCCGCCGTAGCCGCCACCAGCCCCGCCATTCACTGAACCTCCACAAGAACCAAAAAAGTCGCAAGAGATGGATGCGCCACCGCCGCCACCGCCACCGCCGCCGCCAGCACCACCTCGGCCGCCACCGCCACCGCCGCCGCCACCGCCACCGCCACCGCCGCCTGTGATTATCTCACTCGAGTTTGTGTTGAGGCCACGTGCTCCCGAGAAGCCAGTGCTCCCAGAACGACCTAAGTTTCCGGCGGACCCACTGCCACCGTTAAAGCCGCTGCCGCTGGCACCCCCACTGCCACCACCGCCTCTACTTCCGCCCGCTGCTGTGCCTCCTCCGGTTGCTCCTGATCCTCCGCCGCCACCCGCATTCGATGCGTTGTTTATTCCGTCGCCAGCGGTGCCTCCGGTACCGCCTGTTCCGCCACCCAAACCAGTTCCGCCAGTGGCTCCTCCGCCGCCGCCATACGCCGTCCAGTCACAACCCAACCCACAATCCAGATTTGTGACCGCACCGCCACCGCCACCGCCGCCGCCGAATCCATTGGTACTGCCACCATTAGCGCCATTATCTCCCGAACTCGTGCCGCGACCGCCACCCGTTCCGCCTGAGCCGGACGAGCCATTTGGATTACCACCATTGGCAGTACTTCCGGTTTGCGAAGATGTGCCGCCATTGCCCCGCGGGCCTTGGCCGCCGCCAACGCCGCCGCCAACGCCAGGGGTACTTCCACTCGCTGAAAAGCGAAACGGAACATCCCCAGAAACGATGAAATCGTTGGCGACGTGAATCGATAACCCTTTGCTGCCAATTGCAGTGAAACCTCTACCGCTATCGCTGAAACCGTTGCCTATATTTGGAACTATCAAATCGCCTGCAAAGGAAAAACGGGTGACATCGCTGTCGCCCCCTTCTCCTGGCCCGGTCGTAAACGGGAGGCCGTAGAAATTACCGGGACTGTTGAACGTCTGAATCAGAACCACAGTGCCCGCTTGGTTGTCATAAGTCCTGATCTGACCGGTATTCGTATTGAATTCGATGATGTCAACATCGGGATTACTTTCTGGGATCGTTGAACGCAGGACCGGTCCTGGTGCGGGACCGTTGGCTGTAGCTGGAATGAGGTCCTGGGCCACGACGTCATCCACGACGGTCGTGCCGGCAGTCCAAGTCACTCGTGTTACAGCACTGAAGCCGGCTGGGAAGTTGTCGACTGTGACAAAGTTAACCCCGGCCGAAAGCGTCGTCGAATGCACAACCGACGAACCGTCCAGCTTGGTCCCGGTGAATGTCACTGATTGAGATGTCGCGCCCGGATTGGCAAGTGCCAGACTGGCGAGTGCAAATGGCGCGCTGGTTGCCGATTCCAACGTGAAGACGTTCGAGGTCGATTGAGCATCGGCGGAAGAACTGACGAAGTTGGAGCGTACAAGTTGGCCGTTGCTTCGTAGACGCATACCATCCTCGACGTAATTGTTCGAATTACCCGCGGGTAAGTTGTCAAAGTCCATCACTGTTTCAAAGTGACGCAGAGTCGCGAAGCCACCGCTGGCCAATGCTGGCGGCGCGAGTTCGAGGGTTACTAGATCGTCGTCGATGCTCGCACCGACGGTTAACGCCAGCTCCTCGATAACCAGTGTGTCGTTACCACTTCCCGCAAGAACTCGAACTTCGTCTGTACCATCAATGAATAGCAGCTCGGAACCGTCGCCGGAAAGTTTGTCTTCGGCAACACGCCAGCTTGCGGCGGAAGTGTTGCTCCGGTTGTCGACCCGCACTTGCTCGACATTCACGCGAAGATCGTCAACCAGATTGTCGTGAATCGCGGCCGTCGGCGATCCTGGGATGTCTAATACAACCGAGTCCGTTCCGCTCTCGCCGAGGATCAACGCTTCATCTCCGATTTGACGAACTGTCACGGTGTCGTCGCCGTTGCCACTATTGACAACCAAATCGAATCCAGCGGCGCTGTAGTCCAATGTGAATTCGTCGTTGTTCTGACCCAATAGAACATTAGCGGATTCCACATTATCAAAACTGACGTTTACGATCCCCACCAGATTGGTGACACGCGGCCTGAGAGGGCCCACTGCCGAGTCCTCCACTCGTCCCCCGCTGACAGAAGCCGTTTCTCCGCTGACGTCAAATACGATCGAGTCACCGCCACCCGTTCCGCCATCCACCGTGATCGCGGCAACTGCTGCGAACACGTTGACTCGGTCATCCGCTGGTCCAGTCTCGATCGTCGTGGCCAATGTGCCGCCGCGAACTTCGATCTGATCCGCGCCGTCATTGGTGCGGATCAATGTTCCACCGACGCTCGTGTCTTGGAGGATGACATTGTCGACAAGGTTGGAGGTATCGATGGTCAGATTGGCAAAGCTGGTGTGTCTGATTTCTATATTGGGAACGACACCAGCGCTGCGGACGGCTGTCACAATACCGAAATCGACCGTCAGCAGCTCTCCCGCATTTGCGTTGGCCCTGTCATCGATCACAAGTGAATCGGTGCCCGTGCCGCCAGCTAGAATCAACGGTGCTTTCAGGTCCTGCAGCCCGCGTGCTCGGAGTGGAAGCGGCAAAGCCGGATCGCCGACAGTAACAATATCGTTGCCGCTACGCAGGTTTACGCTTAGTTCATACGCCACGTCATAGACTCGTAATCGATCCGCGCCGTTGCGAAGATTCAGAGTGGTTTCGGGCGCATCATGCGTTTCCAATACGAGTTGACTGTATGCCAGCGCTGGTGCATTGTGATCGAAGAAGCCTGCCGTGCCGGCGCGGAGCTGTTGGATGGGACTCGTCTCCCCAGCAGCGAACACGGGAACGCGTTCGACGAGCAACCAGTCCGTCGTTGTGGAGTTGTTTTCATTAAAGAAGTTAACCGTCTCGACGTTGTGCGTGATCAAACTGGGGTCGTTCAAAGTACCTCCAGGTGTGCCATTGAGCGCGACCGAAATGTCGTCGTTGCCGGCGGCCGCGTGGACAAAGACCTGCCGATCGAGATCGGGAATCGTCAGACTATCGTCACCAAAGCCGGTGTCTACGTTGAGCGTTTCGACTGCGGTGTCGTAGTCGACTTGCCCGGGCATGTTCAATCCTGTGATCTGCCGTCTACCTCCGGTCGTGTCGACGCCGATCACAAGGTTCAAATCACTGGCGTCATTCGTACTGTCGTAGGTCAGAGTATCCTGCTGCGCACCACCGAACACTGACAAATTGGCTCGAATCAATTGCAGCGATCCGTTCTGTCCCAAAGTGACTTGATTGTTACCGCCGACCAAGTTAATGGTTGTCGATTCCTGAATCGCTTTCACAAGGATGACATCCGTGGCCGCGCTGCCGTTGATGGTCGCGGAACCGCTCGGGGTATCGGGAAGTGTATTCTGAATCGTAACATCGTTGCCATGCGAAGGCGCACCGAGGTCCAGGCGAAAGTGTTCGCTACTTGCAAAGTTGACCACATGGTCGATCGCACCGTTACGACGCACGGTGACTGTGTCCGTCGCCACCGTCACATTCGGACGGACGGCCGCGTTGCCGTCATCGCTGACGACAACCGTATCGATTCCGCTGCCACCGATAATATCCACATGACTGTAGACGGAGCTGAGCGTATCGTTGTTAGCTCCTCCATCCAACGTCACAGCAATCAGGTCTTGCAGGCGCAAACGCCGACCCGAATTAGCCGGATCAACATCGCCAAGGCCAATGGAGAGGGCGTCGTTGCCGCCTCGACCAGAAATATTGAGCTGATCGTTGACGGGACTACTGTTCATGATGAACAGCGTCATTGGAACTGCTGCGGACGTGTCTGTAATTTGAATCACAGCCTGGTTTACATCGCCCGTCTCTTCATCCTCCGGATTCAGATCCGTCAGCTCGACCGTACCCGCAGCGTTCTTCACCGAAATCGTGTCACTGCCACCGTCGCTGCCAAGGTAAGTGACGGTATCGCCGGCTGCGTCAGGAGCATCGTCGGGCGCGGAGAGATCGAAGCCAAGTAGCGTCACGTCGCTCCCGGCCAGGTTGTTAATATTTAGAGTATCCGCACCGCCACCAGCGGCAATCGATAGATTCTCGATATTGTCGACGGTGATGTTCCCACTGCTGGTTTGAACCAACACGGCGCCGTTAGCGCCTGGCGATAGAGTGATCACGTCATCCAGTTCGCTGACACCAGTATTCTCGGCGGCCGAACCGCTTTGCGTAACGGTTTTTCCGCCACTGATGAAGATCGTGTCGACACCGCCGGTATTGGCGACTTCGCTAAACGTGTCGGCACCCATACCGACACTCCAATTGAAGCTATCATCGCCGCTGCCGCCGGTCTGATTGTCGTTGCCTTCGCCGCCGTCGAGCCTATCGTTGTCGCCTCCGCCGTTCATATTGTCGTTGCCACGACGACCCTTGAGGGTGTCGTTGCCAATACCTCCGATCAAGATGTCGTCGTTCGGTCCGCCGAGCAGAATGTCGTTTCCGCTACCGCCATCCAGAGTGGCCTTTCCGGAACCGGCATGGCTCAGCACGTCTTCGCCGTCATCGCCTTGAAGATCGACAGTGGCGGCTACCGTTCGGTCGACGATAATGAGGTCGTCACCGCCGTCGCCCTCGCCCGTGATGTGCGTGACGTTCGTAAAGCGTTGCTTCTGGCGAATGTCCGGATCGAGTTTATTTTCGGTGAAGATGACTTCAATCGTCTCGCCAGCAGCTGGGTTCGCAGCGTCTGTCGGTCCGAGTGAGCGTAAATAGAACGCCTCGTTGACCACCCCTTCACTCGCGGTGTCATTACTGCGATCGGCATTGGAAAACCGACGTTTGTTGGCATCGGTGCCCATATACAAGTCGAGCGTTCCGCCGTTGACTTCACCTAATAGCGGCGCGTTCAACACCACGCCATTGATGACATCCCGGTCTTTTAGCGAAAAAATATCGAACTGAAAAATCACAGCCTCAAAGATGGTAATTTCCTCGTCGAACAACGTAACGCTAAAAGGATCGATTCCGGCAGAAGCCTTCGCGAAAGCGCTCAGTCCGACAACGAGTTCACCGGAGGTATTGAAGATGCCGAATGGATCCGCATTCGAGGTTGCCTCGAGTTCTCGCAATCGGACGCGACCGTCGTAAACGAAATCCACGTCATCGGCTGGGTATGTCGGATTCAATGGATCGCTGCCAACGACTGGCTCCGGAAGATCGTTCAAGTCGAACAGGATGTTCGCGCCGAATTTGCCAAGCACACCAGCCTTGAATTCAAGAATGACGAGGTCTGCTCCAATCGAAGCGCCGATTCCCAAAGTGGCAGAGAGAACTGCTTCTGGGCCTTCGAATCCAGCTTCGGGGACTCCAACGTCGAACAACGCTTCGCCACTCAAGCTGCTGACATTCGGAAAACCATCGGTCACCAAATTGTCGTTGTGATCGTCAAAATAGAACCCATCCAGCAACAGGTTTTGACGGTCGGAGTCGTTTAACGAGACGAGCAGATTCGACTCACTAGAAAAGTCAAGTGAGTTGGTGAAGTTGGCAACTCCATAGGCATCGTAGCCAATGTCCAAATCGATGGCGGCACCCAATGTCAGGCTCAACTCGGCGTTGACCAAGGCTGGAATAATGGGATAGGTGTATTCGAAAGTAAAGCTGAAGCCGAAATCGAGTCCCAACGTAAACAATTCGGGCGTGGTGTCCCCGACAAGAAGCTTAAAGACATTGGAGGGATCTTGAAAAAGAGGCAGGGCGAAGGTACCGCCAAATTCGGTGAGGAACTTTTTCGTTTTCTCTCCGCCGTTAGCTCCCGCTTCCGCTTGTGCTGAGGTATTGGGATTTTCCGAAGTAATCGTCCCTTTGTCGGAGGGCTTACGTGGGTCATTTGTTGTTGGAGGTGGATCGACGGGATCGCCGTCGAGCTCGCGTTCGACCTCGACATTAAAGCCTCCCAACGCTTGGACGGGCTCGCCGTTGCCGCTTTCGGGAGACAGATCGAAATTGAGAATCGTGTCGATAATGCCTACGACCGTTTCTGCTTTTTCTATCGCCTTGAGAATCTTGGGCTTGCTGGCTGACGCCAACTTAGCCAGCGTGAAAGTTGTTATTTCATCGCCGCCATGTTCGCTCATGATATCACTGATCAATGGAATCGGTGCGGTCAGGAAGTCAACAATCGGCTTGATCGGTTCGAGGGTGTCTTGAATGGTTGTGATCGTCGGCAGAATGAACTCGTTGTAAAAGACCCCGAGGTCTAATTCGACGTTCGTAAAGCCGATGGCCGGGGCATTGCCGAACTGAACTGTTTGCAAGTTAGAAGCATTGAAAACGTCCGTGTTGGCCGAGACCAAGTTGTAGGTAATTTGCGTGTCGGCATCGACCGCGAGATTGAACAGATTCGAGTTATTGGCGACCCCCGTGAAGTTCGGGAAGAACGAGCCTTCCATCGCCAAATTGACTTCCCCGGTTCCCGTCAGCGACGCTCGAGTATCCACTTGTGCAAACTCGGCGATCCGCAACTTGTTGTCGGAGTTCGCGTCGCGAACGTCGATCCCGTATTCGCCTGAAAAGCTAGAGGTCTCGCCGTTGACCGGGTCGAGTTGCGCGACAAAAACACCTACGATTCCTTTTCCAGAAAAGGAATTGTCCAGCGTTGCGTCGATCTCTACGGTCACTTCATCGAAGTGCGATGTGCCAACGAAGAAACCCGTTTGGTCGACGCCGAAATTGAACTGCCAAGTCCATTCGCCGGCGACGTTGACTTTATTGTCGACTCCCAACAGAGCCTGCATGACCGCGTCTTCGCCGAGAGCTAGATCCAGATTCATCGTGTCGTTGAATGTGCCATTGAGCGTGATCTCGAATTGAATGACATCCGATGAATCTACACCAGTTACTCGTATGTCCGGTTGACCCGAAGGTGTTACCAACTTGCTTCCAAGGGTGCTGCGAAGTTCTCCTTTAACGTCTTCAATGGTGGCGCCATTCGCCACGGAGAAATCATTGTTGAATTGCAGGCCGGTTGCCGCAATAAACTGCCCGGCCACTTCCGACGAAAGCTGACTACCAATTAAGGGGACAGGCGCACGCAATACGTCCGTGTTCAACTCATCTTGCAATTCAGCGAAGAAGGAACCACCGAAGCCACCGTTTAGCAGCGTCAAGTCTGCCGCCAGAAGTTCGCGTTGTTCCAGCATCTCCATGTTCAGTTGTCGACGTCGCTGTCTGAGTTCGGTGCGGAGTCGCGTAGGTCGCTGATGTTTTCGTGAAGGACGGTTATTCAGATTCTCGGTTTTCACTCGAAGAACTCCCAAAATTTAGTTGTGCTATCGCAGGAATTTAGTTGTGCTATCGCAGGAATTTAGTTGTGGTATCGCAGGAAATACTAGCGCAATCTTAGCGATTCGTGACATAACCCTATCCCATCGTGAAACTAACATGCGACAAAACAAAACCTTTGTCGGTATCCCAATCTCTCTGCCGCTTAAGTGAAACAGTCATTAACCATGACTAGGTGCCCAGTTAGCATGGGGGGGGGCGGTTAGTGCCGGGCGGGAGTGCCGGGGGGGGGGGGTTAGTGCCGGCGGGGATTTATTACCGGGGCGACGAGTTTAGCGCGCAGTAGCGCAGAAGTCAAGAATATTTGCTCAACGA
>JBLHLE010000052.1:0-14471 GCA_047620805.1 Pirellulaceae bacterium | reverse complement strand
ACAAGGCCCGTGATAAGATGGCGCCGCCAGACGCTCCCGAGAAGCCTTGCCAAGCTGAACGATAAAATGTTTCATACCAACAGGTTAACCACGCGACTCACACGAACTGGCAGCGGTTGTGGTACCTAGGGGGTGGTGGTATACTGGTCAGCTTTGAATTATGTTCCGATAGTCCACTGGATCAAACGCTTCCATGCAATTTACGCTCATCGATCGCATTACGGCGATCACGCCTAATTCGAGCATCACTGCAGTAAAAGCACTCTCCATGGCTGAGGACTACCTGAAGGATCACTTTCCGCGGTTTCCGGTAATGCCGGGAGTCTTGATGCTGGAAGCAATGTTCCAAACGAGCGCTTGGTTGGTTCGCGAGAGCGAAGACTTCAAAAACACTATCGTGTTGCTCAAGGAAGCCAGAAACGTCAAGTACGCCGACTTCGTTTCACCGGGTAATATCCTGGAAATAACTGCGGAAATCATTAAACAGGACGAAAATACAACGACGCTTAAAACACGCGGGACAATTAATAGTAGTGGCGAAAATGCCGTCAGTGCGAAACTCACCCTGGAACGCTACTCGCTGTCCGACAAAAATGTTGAAAATCAAGCAGTAGATAATTTCATTCGCGGTAAAATGCGAGAGCAATATAGCCAACTATTTCGACCAGATATCGCGGAAGCGACCCGCTCCTAGCGTCGAGTACTAACCAGCGCAAAGACCAGCGCAAAGACCAGCTCAACAAGTCACACTGGAGAGAAATCCCAATGCCGAATCAAGAAGAAATATTCGAAAAAGTTAAGTACGAACTGATGGAAGCTCTAGCCGTTGAAGACGAAGAAGTAGAGCCCCAGGCCACCATGGTTGGCGATCTCGGCGCCGAGTCGATTGACTTTCTCGATATCATCCACCGCCTGGAAAAAACATTTGCGATCGAAATCAATCAAGCAGAGCTTTTCCCCCAAGATATCCTCACAAGTGCTGAGTATGTCCAGGACGGCGTCGTCACTCCGGCTGGTATTGAGGAACTCAAAAAGCGAATGCCTTTTGTGGATCTCACGAAATTCGAAGCGAGCCCGAAAGTACAAGACTTCGGCAATTTGCTGACCGTCAAGGATCTCTGCCGTTATATCGAAAGCAAAGTTAGCGCCGAATAAGCGCCGACGGTAGGCAAGCCATGCGATGGTTTCTGATAGATCGATTTACTGAGTTCATTAGTGGGCAGCGAGCGTCGGCTATCAAGTGTGTCGCGCTAGCTGAAGAATACGTCGTCGATTACATCCCGAGTTTTTCGATGATGCCCACGTCACTGATCGTAGAAGGCATGGCTCAGACCGGTGGTTTGCTCGTTAGCCAGCAAAGCGATTTCAAGGATCGAGTTGTTTTAGCCAAAGTCGGCAAAGCCGCCTTTCATCGAATCGCGCTACCGGGAGATACGATCACTTACTCGGCCAACGTCGAAGATATCCGACCAGATGGATCGATCATCAAGGGCACATGCTGCGTCGGCGATGAACTGTTGGCGGAAATTGATATCGTCTTCGCCCATCTAGACGACCGCTTCGAGGGTATCGACCTTTTTGACCCTGCGGAATTCCTGCGGATGCTGAGAACACTCAACCTGTTTGAGGTCGGCCGCACGCCAGATGGGGAAAAACTCTCGATCCCGGCGCACCTGCTTGCTGCCGAACAAGCGCTCTTCCCCCAGGTTTGAAGTTGAATTTCCGATTTTCGACGAAGCGGTCGTGCGTTGTCTATTCAGCCAAGGGCCGTTCTCCGGTAGAATAGTAGACCAGAAATCGACTCCATCCCTCAACTGCCCAACAAGAGCGAATCCCATGCGACGACGAGTAGTGGTTACCGGTATTGGCGCAATCAACCCAATGGGTCACGACGTTGAGACAGTCTGGAAAGGCCTCAAAGAAGGCGAATCTGGAGTGGGCTACACGACCGTCTTTGACGCCAGTAACTTCCCCACCAAGATATCTGCAGAAGTAAAAGGCTTCGACATTACCTCCATTGGTGAGCCCGCCGAACGTTGGGAGTTTCGTGGACGCCATTCCCACTTCGCTGCCGGCGCAGCACATCAAGCGGTCAATTCCTCCGGCATACTCGACACATCGCTCGATCCAACTCGCTTCGGAATCTATCTGGGCAGCGGCGAGGGGAATCAAGATTTCACCTCGTTCTCCAAAATGATGACCGCTGCCGTGAAGGGCGGCGAATTTGATGTCGCAGAGTTTACCCGCGCGGGACTTGAAATACTCAACCCCTCGATCGAGCTTGAGCAAGAACCCAATATGCCGGCGAGCCACATGGCCGCTATGTTCAACGCGCAGGGCCCAAACGTGAATTGCCTGACCGCCTGTGCGGCGAGCAGTCAAGCCATCGGGGAAGCGACTGAAATTATCCGCCGCGGAGATGCCGATATCATGCTCTCCGGCGGAGCCCACAGCATGATCCACCCCTTCGGAGTAACAGGCTTCAATCGACTCACAGCGCTCTCCGAAAGCAACGATCACCCCACCAAAGCCTCCAGGCCGTTCGACCGCCTGCGCGACGGATTCGTGCTCGGTGAAGGCTCCGCTATGATCGTGCTCGAAGACTACGAACGAGCGAAAGCGCGAGGCGCACATGTCTACGGCGAAATCCTTGGCTACGGCTCAACTGCCGATGCCTATCGCGTCACAGATATCCACCCCGACGGACGCGGAGCGATCGGTTGCATGCGGCAGGCAATTGCCGACGCTCAACTGCTGCCCACTCAAATCGACTACATCAACGCTCATGGCACAAGCACCACGGTAAACGATAAAGTCGAGACGAAGGCCTGTCGCGAAGTCTTTGAAGCATGCGGCAAAATCCCGCCCGTCTCGAGCACCAAAAGCATGATGGGACACCTGATCGCCGCAGCCGGAGTGACCGAACTAATCGTGTGCATGATGGCAATTCGCGACAATGTCTTGCCACCAACTATCAACTACGAAAACCCCGATCCACTCTGCGACCTAGACTACGTGCCCAACGAAGCCCGCGAGGCGGAATGTAATTTTGCCTTAAACAATAGCTTTGGGTTCGGCGGACAAAACATCACCATCGTCGTCGGCAAAGCGTCGTAAAAATGCGGCCAATATGTCGCCAAAAATGCGGCCCTGACAAGCTTTGCGGACAGCCAACGCGACGGCGCGTTGGGCGCTGCAAGTTACGCTTCCCACAAACCAAGTCAATCGGCGTTGGACAATCATGTTTTCAAAACACGACGCCAGTCTGCGCGCAATTCAACTCGGTTTGCATGAGAAAACTGCCGCTTGTTCTAGCCCGGGTTACTATTGCGCCGTGTTTTGGGAAAGTTGGCGACAAACTCATGTCCACAAACGACTTGCAATGAGCTAAGTTCTACTCATGAATAATCCGGGCTGGGCAACGCCCTTCCAGACTACCGCCCGATGGTCGGTGGATCATTGATGAAGAAGTCTCGCGGACCCCGCACTGTATAATAAGGATACGCGACGGCTGCTGATGGCGGTCCAGGTTGATTAAACTCGGGTGCCTGCGGGTGAACCCGGTTCTGTATATTACTACCCAATTCACCGTTACAGCTGTTGCATTGTCGCCGCAAACAGCCCGTGGTGGAAATGGTAATGATTGCCGCCAGGATTAATAATGTTCGCTTCATTCCACTTGTCCTATTGCCTCGGCTGGGTCTTCCTAAAGAATGGGCAGGTGTTTGCAGAGTTAAAGAGCCACGCGTAGTCGCCGAAGGGCTACGCGGGCGGCGGCGGGTGTGAGGATATCCCCCCGGTTCCCTCACTCTGCTAGCATTGATTCAGGTGTCGGTTATGCTTACCTAGCAGTTTGATCGGCGATACAAATAGGAAAATTGAATAAATCGGCATAACCGTTATGGCTGGTTCGAATCTCGCTCAGCAAACCTTTGACTTATGCAACGAGGGCATGATCGCAAATCGGGGCACTCGCGGGCGAAGTGGTGCGCTGGTAACGCTTACGGGCGCCGACGGAGACGAGATCGTCATTTCCACCGACATTCACGGTCAACGACTGAATTTCGAGAAACTAGTGGAGATCGCCGACCTTGCCAACTGCCCGCGTCGTCATCTCTTGATGCAGGAGGTTTGCCACGGTGGACCGACGTATCCCGATGGTCGCGGCTGCATGTCGCACTTAGTGCTGGAGGACGTGATTCGGCTGAAAAAGGAGTTTCCGGATCGCTTTCATTTCATCCTGAGCAACCACGAGCTAGCAGAGGTAATGGACTTCCCGATCGCCAAGGGCAATCGGATGCTCAATCTTCAGTTTCGCTGCGGGATCGAGCAGATGTACGGGGAACAAGCGGAGGAGGTCCGGCACCACTACATGGATTTCTTGCTCAGTTGCCCGTTGGCGGTGCGTTTAGAAAATGGCGTGTTCATTTCACACTCGGCGCCGGAAGGGGTGGATCGAGACGGGTTCGATATCGAAATCCTAAACCGCAATCGCTTGCTAGCTGACGACATGAAGCCGGGCGGTGCCGCCTTTCAATTGGTATGGGGGCGGGACTTTCGTCCCCGCAACGCCCAAGTTTTCGCGAAGTTGGTCGAGGCATCAATTTTGATTCACGGCCATGAACCGTGCAAGGAAGGGTTCTACGTGCCGAATAACCAACAGATAATACTGGATTGTTGCGGCCCCAATCCCGTCTTTGTGATGATCCCAATCGCCGAAGAGATTACACATCGAGATGTCGTGAACCGTATCCAACCGCTTAGCTAACGCAATTGGCCTCAATGAGCAAACGCCGCAAGAAGAAATTGATTCGCCGCATCGCACGCAACCCGTTTCAATTCACGATTCGAAACATGTTCCTATGGATGTTTCTGTGCTGCATCATCGCGACAGGTGCGGGGTATATGATTAGGGCAGTGCGTGGCCTTGAGACTGGCAACCACAACAACTGGTTCGTCTTCGTCATGTTCGTGCTCGTTTCGCCGATACTAGTAATGATCGTTTTGAGCATTGCGTTGTCGTTCTGGAAGAGGAAATAGTCGACCGACGAAATGCATTCACAGACGGGCCGCTCAGCAGACGAAAGCGGATGAATGTCCATGCCACCAGGAAACGGATGGGACGTCCGTGCCACGAAACCGTGCGTTACGAAACCGTGCGTTACGAAACCGTGCCACGAAACCGTGCGTTACGAAACCGTGCGTTACGAAACCGTGCGTTACGAGGCGTCGCGGAGGCCATGTTGATAAAGGCTTTGGTAGAACGAGCAACGCTGGATCAGGTCTTGATGCTGGCCCATGTCGATAACTTGACCATCGTCCATAACGACAATTAAGTCGGCCAGATCGAGAGTGCTGAGCCGGTGAGTGATCATGATAGTTGTCCGACCGCGGATGAATTCGCGCAGCGCTTGGTGAATAGCCTGTTCGCTTTCGATGTCGATCTGACTTGTCGCTTCGTCCAGGATCAAGATCGCTGGGTCGCGGAGGATAGCTCGCGCGAGTGCGATTCGCTGTCGCTGCCCGCCGGACAGCTTCCCACCTTTTTCGCCGACTTCGGTGGCGTATCCGTGAGAGAGCTGTTCTTCGATAAAGCGGTGGGCGTGAGCGCGTTTGGCGGCCTCGACGACTTGCTCGTCCGTTGCATCGGGAGAACCGTAGCGAATGTTGTTCAGTATCGTGTCGTCGAACAACAGCGTCTGTTGCGTCACTAGCCCGATCTGTCGTCTCAATTGTCGCAGGCCAAGATCTCGCAAGGCGACTTCGTCTAGCGTCACCGATCCTTTTTCGATGTCGTAGAAGCGGGGAATGAGTTTGACCAAAGTACTCTTTCCACAGCCATTGGATCCGACGATGGCGACTGTCTTACCTGCCGGGATATCGAGAGTCAAATCCTTCAGCACTGGTTGCTCAGCATTGTAAGCAAAATCGATGTTCTTGAACCGGATTTTCTCGAATTCCTTCGGAAAGTCGACAGGATTCTTCGAATCCTGAACGCTCGGTTCGCGATCCATCATTTCGTAAACTCGGTCTGCACCCGCCGAAGCTCGCTGAATCGTGGGGATTACTTCGGCCAGTTTTCTGGCCGGATCGCTAACTCCAATAAGGAACGCGAAGAACGTAATCATCGCGCCGATCGATATCGGTTCCGATGCCATCGTAATTCCAAATAATTCTGTCTCTTGAGAGACAACTAAGTAACCGCCGCACAGCAATGCTAAACAAATGATCGCCATTCCCATAAGTTCGGTAGCTGGCCGTGTCAGAGCAGTGTAGGTTGCAATCCGCATCGCTCGATGGAAATATTCTTTCGCCATGTGATGAAAACGCCGTCGCTCATAGCGTTCCATCGTAAAAGCCTTGACTGCGATAACCCCACCAAAAGTGTCTGACAAATGATTGTAAACCTGAGCCATCTCTTCCATGGCACGCCGGTTCGCTCGCTTGATCGACTTCGCGAGTCGACTAATAACAACTACAGCAAACGGAGAAATAATCAGACAGACCAATAGCAGGCGCGGACAGATACAAGCCGCACCAAGAATACAAACAGCCGCCTTCAAAGGCTCTCGCAAAGTCTTCCCAAAAATCGTGTTCACACCGCCAATCACCGCCGCCATATCGTTCGTAAAGCGACTCATGAGTTGTGGCGTTCGATCGTTTCCAAACGCGCCGATGCCCATTCGGAGCGTCTTGCGATAAAACTCCTTGCGCAGTTCGAAAGCAACCAATTGCGCGAGACGCTCGACAAGTATTAAATTGAACATCAAGAATATGAGTTTGATTATCGTGCCAATCAGTAAGCCACAAACGACGGCGACCAATGTCATGAACGGATCGCTAGGCAAGTAGCGATGGGCATAGGGCTGAACCATAGACAACCGGGAAAGCTTCGCCATAGCTAAGTCGAGCTGTCCATTGACGGCGACGCGCTCACGCGTCAGTGCCCGTCGCGAGCCTTCTTCCAACGTTGTAGCGGCAAGCATTTCATCCAACTTCCGCTGTTTCCATCGTAAACTGGAGATCGACGGTTTTAGTTCGACGACCTGGTCGTCAATCCATTGCCCGACACTCTTGTTGTGGAAAACGATGTCGACCACGGAATAGATCGTGCTGATATTGAGACCCCAAAACAGCGCAACCATAACGGAGCAAATAGCAATGCCGCATATGATGAGTCGATGCCGAAGGGCAATTTTGATTACACGTCCAAAGTTGTTCATCCGAAATCCATTTCTTCTGCTTAGCTCATCCTGAGCTGCTATTGTCGCTGAGCCTCATTTGGTTCTTTCTCGTTGCTGGCAGCGGGATAACTCCGCCCAGCGCAGTTGTTGCGACGACAACCAGCAGCGGTTTGTACCAAAACGGGGAAAACGGGCCAAGAACAGTCGGTTATCCATACACATAATTGTCTGAATAGTTTGCGATTTGCGATTACGCAGCAAAATACCACCTGAATGAGGACGACAGTTTGGCACACTGTTTGCATATCTGTTATCCCGAGTAGAGGTACTCAACCTAGGACTAGCGGTAACCACGACAGGGCCGAAACAGAGAAGAGGCACAGATCTGGGCCGGTCAGAGTAGAAGAGGCGACCAACGCCGCTAGGCATAAATCGGCATAACATTAACACTTATGTCGAACTGGAACTTGAGTTTGAGGCGAAGTAGTAGAACAGAGAACGGCATAATTGTTTGGCTTTACCGCTAAGCAGATGATGCGAACAAGGCGAGTTAAGGATTCTCACCAGAAGAACCCTTGACTCGCCTGTCTCATTTAGATGTATCGTTTCGCTACAGTTGAGTGATTTTGCTGCAGCTGTGGCCGTGAGCCGCATCTGCCCCAATTCCTTAAAATTAAAAAACTTGCAGTTTTTTCTTTCCTTTCAGTGCATCAAATCGAGATGCCATCCACGAATAAACCTCTGCATCAAATTGACCGGTATATAGACGGCATTACCATAGAGACAGTGGATGTTAGAAAAATCCCACGCTTACGAGTACTTTTCAGCTCGTTCTGCGTTACAAACAACGAATAGATCGCGGTCCAACTAGACGAACGTCCCAAGTGTAGAATGGGACCTGCAATTCACCCGGACTCTGCGCGACCAGAATAGCAATAGGAGAGGAACCAATGAGTCAAACGTACCGACGGACCATTCGCTGCCTGATCGCGACCACAGTAGTCGGCCTCGTCTTAATGGCGTCTGTGGCGAGTACTGTTGCCCAAACTGAGTTGCCTCAAATCCGCATGATCAACCAACAAGTGCGACTTCAGTGGACAGACTACGAAATCACTCCATCTTCGAAGGCCACAGACGGAGAGTGGTGTCGACGGGTATACCTAGACATTATTGGACGCATTCCCAGCATTGACGAAATGAAAGTCTTCGTCGGCAGCAAGGAACCTGACAAACGATCCAAGTTAATCACGAAGCTGCTTTACAACGACAATTACATTGAAGAGTACGCTCGAAACTGGACGACGCTGTGGACCAATGTTCTGATCGGCCGCAATGGCGGAATGGAAGATCGCACGCTGACAAGTCGCCCAGGCTTGCAGAAATACTTGCGAGATTCAATCGCTCGCAACAAGCCCTACGACAAGATGGTTCTGGAACTGGTAACGGCGACTGGAACGACAGCTCCTGGCAGCGAGTCGTTCAACGGCGCTGTCAATTTCCTAGTCAATAAAGTCAACGAAGAGAAGGGAACGCTGGCGACGGCGGACACAACCAAGATCTTTCTCGGACTTCAGGTTCAATGCACTCAGTGCCACAACCACCCTTTCAACGAGTGGAAGCAGCAAAAATTCTGGGAGATGAACGCGTTCTTCAAACAATCGCGCGCTTTGCGAACTTTCGCTCCTGGCACTCGTGACATCGTTGCAGCCGAGTTGACTAACGAAGATTATGGCGGAGAAGACAACCAACCCGAGGAAGCACGCCTGTTCTACGAATTGCGCAATGGCTTACTCCAAGTTGCATATCCAGTGTTCGTTAATGGGACCACAATTGGACGCAGCGGCTTCGTTTCAGACACCGTCCGTCGCGACGAGCTCGGTCGACTTATGCTCGAGTCCGAATACATGGACAAAATGATTGTCAACCGAATGTGGTCCCACTTTATGGGATACGGATTCACCAAACCGATCGACGACATGGGTCCCCACAATGCACCCACTCACCCCGAATTGCTAGATTACCTTGGAGTTCAAGTTCGAGAAAACAGCTATAACCTCAAAGAGCTGATCCGCTGGATCGTGCTTAGTGAGCCTTACAGCCTGTCGAGCAGGACGACGCCCTCCAACAAATCGGACGATCCGCTCCTCGGCGAAACGCCAAAGTTCAGCCACTTCTACTTGCGGCAGATGCGAGCTGAGGAACTCTACGAGTCACTGTTAGTTGCGACGGAAGCCCACAAGACTCAAGGTAGCTACGAAAATCAGGAAAAGACGAAAGCGGATTGGCTTCGACAATTTGTCGTTGCATTCGGAACGGACGAAGGGGACGAAACGACAACATTCAACGGAACAATTCCACAAGCTTTGATGATGTTCAACGGAGCACTTATCAAAGAGGCAACAAACGTCGACAAAGGCAGCTTCCTCTGGAAGGTTGCAAACTCCACGCTGTCGCCAAAAGAAAAGATAGCGTACCTGTATTCGGCAGGACTTGGTCGCGCACCGACGAGTACCGAAGTCGCGATCGCCAACAAGCTCTATCTAGCTAGAAAAGGGGATTCCGCAGCCGCACTACAGGACGTGTGGTGGGCGGTACTCAACAGCAATGAGTTCATTATGAACCACTAGAAATTTCTACAGACAACTTCGAAACCACGAATACCTTTCAATACGAGCGAACAACGAACGCAGTTGCGTTTAAACACTTCAAGGGAGATTAGCAATGTTCAGTGATACTCCGAGCGGCATGAGCCGTCGTCACTTCATGAAACACATGGCGGGCGCTTCCGCACTCACCGTTCCGGCACTCACTTTTGGCCATGCCATCAAGGCCAACGCTGCTGACCTCAAGAGCCGCCGCAAATCTGCGATCATGCTCTGGATGGGTGGCGGTCCTTCCACGATGGATATCTGGGACCTCAAATCCGGTACAAACAACGGTGGACCGTTCCGGCCCATCGCCACCTCCGGTAACGCTCAGATCTCAGAGCACATGCCCATGATGGCCAAGAACATGGACAAGATGGCCATCGTCCGCAGCATGAGCACTCGTGAAGCCGATCACGGTCGCGGCCGATATTACATGCACACCGGCTACGTTCCCAACCCAAATATCGAACACCCCAGTTACGGTTCAGTGCTCTCCCACGAACTGTTCGACCAACGACCCGAACTGGAAATCCCACCTTTCGTCTCCGTCGGCGGGGCAAGCGTTGGCCCTGGTTTCCTCGGCATGGCTTGGGCTCCATTCAACGTCAATAGTAATGGCCAAGTTCGCAACTTGAAAATGGACCTCGAAGAGCAGCGACTGATGCAACGCATGGCCGCACTCGACACCATCGAGAAAAACTTTATCAGTCAAGGTCGCGGCAGTGCTGCCGAAGACCACCAGAAAATCCTCCGCAAAACATTGGACTTGATGACCAGCGAGCAGATGGAAGCTTTCAAGGTCAACAAAGAGCCAGCAGATGTCGTCGAACGCTACGGAAATAATAACTTCGGCAAGGGTTGCTTGATGGCTCGACGACTTGTCGAAGCTGGCGTTCCCTTTATCGAAGTGGGACTCGGTGGTTGGGATAACCACACCGACATCTTCAACACCCTCGCCGACACCAAGTTGCCGATGCTCGACAAAGCGATGAGTGCTTTGGTCGAAGACCTCGAACAACGCGGTATGCTCGAAGACACCGCAATTATCTGGATGGGTGAATTCAGTCGAACCCCACGCATCAACGGCAACACTGGCCGCGACCACTGGGCGCGCTCCTGGAGCGTAGCTGTTGGCGGTGGCGGAATGAACGGTGGTATTGCGGTTGGCGAGACAAGTTCCGACGGCACCCGAGTTGAAACCGAGCCCTACACCTCACAAGATGTGATGGCCAGCGTCTGCAAGGCACTCGGCATTTCGCTGAACACTACCTTCACCAGCCGCAGCGGTCGTCCCATGAAGATCGCCAACGGCGGCAAGGTCATCAAAGAGTTGTTCAGCTAAAATCGAAGCTACGCAAAAAAGAATTAAACGCGGAATCAAAACGCAGAATCAAAACGCAGAGTCAGCTTGGCCCTGCGTTTTTTCTGCGCGACAACTAGCTTTTCGTGATTCGGCGGTTTTGGCTATGCTTTCCAGCCCCAAATCGCCGTGTAATAGGGGAGTAGATTCACACTCTTCACCCAGCAGGTGCTGGGATTTACAATAGAAGCAGGCCAACCGAGATGCCTTCGCACCTAATACGCTGCAATCAAACGACTTAGCGCTCATTCTTAAATTAATGAGTACTTTTGGTGGGCCCATTCGTTAATACCTGTGAACAGATGAAGACGGCTCATGCCAGAGACTCCCGGCTTTAACCCCACGAGCTTGATTGAAGAGCATCAGGCTGGGGTGTGGCGCTACTTGAGAGCTCTGGGGTGCGAGGCGTCGCAAGCCGAAGACCTCACGCAAGAGGTGTTTATTGCGGTGCTTCAGCGGCCGTTCCAGGATTACAATTCGGCGGCGACCGCAGCCTACCTTCGGCGCACTGCCTATAACATGTTCATCTCGGACCAAAGACGAAACGGCCGCATGATTACGGTTGAGGAGTTGGAGGTGGTGGACACGCGATGGGCGGAATTGGCGGGGAGTGATAATGGCGACGTGCTTTTAGAGTCACTTCGCGATTGCCTCCACGGGTTAAGTGACCGAGCGCGGCGTGCATTGGAACTACTGTTTCAAGAGCGACAGACTCGGGCAAGCATTGCCGACGCTCTTGAGATTTCAGAGCACGGCGTAAAGAACTTGATGCAGCGAGCGAAGAAGCAACTTCGCGAGTGCATTGAGAACAAAATGGCCAGCGGAAATGAGTGACCGAAAATATCCTATCATCGACGCCTGTTTAGAAGAGCTGTTAGGTGGACAGACCCCACCTGATTTGACCGCTCGGATTATGCAGGAAATGGCCAATCAAGGGCTAAAAGCGAACGACCAGATTCCTTCGCCCACGGCTCCGATTCCGGTTCCAACTGGATACGAAGGAACACAATACAACGCGCCAGGGAATGAACCAGTTCCACCGCCTGTGCAACACACTGTGGATGCGCCGCCGCTGACTGGTTCTGACCAACCAACGCTCAAACCCGCGAAGAAATCGCCGAGCCGGCGGAATGCCAGCTCGCGCTGGCTGGCGATTTCGATTACGGCCTGCGTCGCAATCATCGTCGTTAGCGTTGTGACTATCGCGATTAAAGTCGCAAATCGCGGTCCGGGGCCGAGCGACATTGCCCACGATCCAAATGTTCAACCTCGAGACGACTCCAACGACAACCAAGTCACACCAGGGGTAAGGCAAACTCCAACTGGAGTAATTGCCCGCAAGCCTAACGGGCCCGAGGAGCAGAATTCACCGAATACTGCTCCTCGTGGCTCTGGCTTTTCTGATCCGGCCATCACACGCGCGGAAGTGCCCACGTTTGAGAATCGCTACGCCGTCCCCGAGAAACTTTCTGACACGCAGATTGTCCATCAAGCCAACGCTCAATTGCGTTCGCTTTGGAAAGAAAATGGCGTCGAGCCATCGGCAAACGCGACAGATGACCAGTGGGCTCGCCGACTGTACACGCAGTTAATTGGAAATGCCCCGTCCGCCGAAGAGCTGAATGAGTTTGTCGACTCAAACGACGCCAGCAAGCGCGGTAAGCTAATCCAAAAATTATTGTCCGAGAAGAGATTTGCTTCATCTTGGGGACGAATCTGGGCCAATACCATGATTGGCCAAGTGGACACTGAATCGCTGCCGGAGGGCGAATCGAAAAATGGTAACGCGAACCGTCGCGGCCTGGTGACTTACCTGACCAGTGCGATACAGGAAAACAAACCGTGGGATCAAATCGCAACGGAATTGATCACTGCGGAAGGATCGACTTCGATCTCTGCCAAAGATTACAATCCGGCCTCGAGTTTTCTACTGGCCAGCCACGACGAAGACGATACCTTAGCGACCGACCGAACAGCTCGCATCTTCCTTGGAAAGCAACTGCGTTGCGCTCAGTGCCACGACCATCCCTCGCTACAGACGTTAGCTCAGGAGTCGTTCTGGGAATTGAATTCCTTCTTCCGGCAAATGAGTGTAGAAGGAGCTAACGGCCAAGACCGATTGGTTGACTCAGACTTCATCGGCGAAAATGGTGGAGAGGTTTTCCTTGAAAAACCCAACGGTCTCGTAAAATTGATTTCGCCCAGATTTCTAAACGGACCATCCGTTTCTCCTAGCGGCTTGCTTTCGGAAAGTTACCGTCGCGGTACTCTAGCCAAGCTCGTCGTCACCTCGGAAGACTTTAGCCGTGCAACAGTAAACCGAGTTTGGGCAAAATTGCTCGGTTATGGACTCACCAATCCAGTCGATGACCTGGGCGCTCACAACCCACCGATTAGCCCCGCACTAATGAATCATTTGGCGGGACAATTTCGAGCTCATAATTACGACATGAAAGCGCTGGTCCGCTGGATTACTGCAAGTGAAGCATTTCGATTGTCTACCAAAGGCTCGCCAAGTGCCGTAGTCGACGTTCCTTCACTGGGCAATCCATTGTTCGCTCGCTTTTACTCGCGGCCATCAACACTGAATCAAGTTCAAGACTCGCTGGAGAGCGTGGCCTTGGTTCGTCGCGACAATGAACCGCGAACGATGGCCAATGTTGGTAGCCGTTCAAAAATCGCCGCGGCGATCAAGCCGATCGACAACGGAAATGGCGTTAATGGAATTCAAGAGAATTCGGCAATTCCCCGCGAGTTGGCAAATAGCGAGTTGATGATCTTTGCTACGAACTTGGAAGATGAGGGCGTGATGGGGTACATCACGTCTTCAAAGAAACTCGACTTCGACGAGAAGGTCGACCACCTGTTTATGGCAGCCGTTTCGCGCAAGCCGTTAGCAAGTGAGAAAGCAGCCGTACAACGTCTCGTTGGCTCCAACAATAACGATCGAGAATTGGCACTTCAGGATATCTGGTGGGTTTTGTTACACAGCAATGAGTTCAATACGAGCCGCTAGTACTACCCAGATCAGCAAGACTTCGAAACCACGAATACCTTTCAATACGAGCGAACAACGAACGCAGTTGCGTTTAAACACTTCAAGGGAGATTAGCAATGTTCAGTGATACTCCGAGCGGCATGAGCCGTCGTCACTTCATGAAACACATGGCGGGCGCTTCCGCCCTCACCGTTCCGGCACTCACTTTTGGCCATGCCATCAAGGCCAACGCTGCTGACCTCAAGAGCCGCCGCAAATCTGCGATCATGCTCTGGATGGGT